>JADGBU010000073.1 GCA_015231295.1 Magnetococcales bacterium
GGTCAGAAACGGGACGATCTTGGAGATGGTGCCGTTCTTGGCCGTGGAGGGCAACGCGATGATCGGACGCCCTCCCCGACTCATGGCCGCGCCGCGAATGAAATCCACCTGGCCGCCGATCCCGCTGTAGAAGCGTCGTCCCAGGGAGTCCGACACCACTTGACCGGTCAGATCGACCTCGATCGCGCTGTTGATCGCCACCATATTATCGTTGCGGGCAATGATCGCCGGACTGTTGACGTACTCGGACGGGTGGAACTCCGCATGGGGGTTGTCATGCACGAAGTCGTAGAGTTTCTGGGTTCCCATACAGAACGAGGCGATCATCTTGCCGGGATGCAGACTCTTCCGGGTGTTGTTGATCACCCCGGAGTGGACCAGTTCGATCACCCCATCGGAGAACATTTCGGTATGGATGCCGAGATTCTTGTGTCCCGGCAGGGCGCGGAGCACCGCATCCGGAATCCGACCAATACCCATCTGCAACGTGGAGCCATCCTCGATCAACTGGGCGACATACTGTCCGATACGCACCGCCACATCATCGAGTTCCGGGGGGGGCAGGATCGGCATGGGTCGATCCTCCTCGATGCAGGCGTGAATCGCGCTGACCGGAATGAAACTCTGACCCAGGGTGCGAGGCACCTGGGCATTGATCTGGGCGATCACATAGCGGGCCGACTTCCAGGCCGACGAGACGATATCCACCGAGGGGCCGAGGGAACAATAGCCATATTGATCCGGCGGTGACACCTGGATCAAGGCGACATCGATCGGCAGAATGCCATCGGTGAACAACGAGGGAATCTCGGAGAGGAAACAGGGGGTGTAATCGGCGACGCCCATGGCCACCGGCTTGCGGGTACCGGGCCCGAGAAACAGAGAGTTGACGTTGAAATGGCGTCCATACTTGGCATCGGTCCAGGGATGGGGACCGAGAATCAAGATATGGATCATCTCCAGATCACGGAACTCCGTCGCATGTTTGACCAGATCATCGGTCAAGGCATGGGGGCAGGCGGCATTCGATCCGATGAAAACGCGATCACCGGACTTGAGATAGTGTTTCCACTCCGTCAGTTTGGGCGGCAGACAGGATTTGGCCATGATCTCTCCTGAGGATGAATGGCAAAGGGGAATGCCCTGATCCTAGGAGGTTGACGCGCAAAGCTCAAGAGCACCCGTTCACGAGGCGCGGACAAAACAGAGTTGTGAACATTCGATCGCAAGATTCCCCCTCCCCGCTGCGCCGTTCCCGACGCGCCCCCATGAGGACAGGGTAAAGAAAAGGCATTCCGCAAGTCGCTGCGCTGCCGGTCATCACTTCTTTATCAGAGGCCGAGCAGGCGTTTCAGGACTCTTGCGAAGCCCCTTTCTGCACCGCCAAAGGAGAGATGCTGACCACATAGGCCTTGGAAGCCATATAGCCGGGCACCGAATTCTGCTGACCGATCACCTGAAGCGTGGCAGAGGAGAGATTCTGCACCTTCTGGGAGACCTTCTGGGCCGCCGCGCGCGCGCGGACGAGATTCATGCTGCTGATATCGGTCATGAGGCTGTTGCTGACGTTCATGGGACGATCCTTGCCGATGGAGGAGTGGAAGAAATCCATGGGGATTTCGCCGTTATCTGGCCTATAGCAAGAATCGATCCAAAGGTCTACGCATCCTCTCGGATGTCAAGAGGTTGACCTTCACGCCTCCGAGGTACTCTCTTCTCCCATCTCTCCACGTCTGGAGAGGCACCGGGAAGTAGCCATGGCCAGCAGGGCCTGTTTCACCGAGGGGGGATCCATATCCAACTGCTGACAAATCCACTGAAAAGAGCCCACACCCCTCCGGTTGGAAGAGACCCAGGCGACGGCTTCGGTACGGGTGGTCCGCTCTTGCAGATCGAGGATGGCCCGTTCCAGGACGGCGGCCCAAAGACGGCGGGCGTTTTCATTGTCCAGGGTCCGATTGTCGAGTTCGGCCGGGACATGACGCATCGGCGGCATGGGATGGCGGGAAAGCGATTTCTGGTGGGACACAAGTTGCATGACAAAATCTCCCTGAAGCGTCAACGATAAGGAGTGCGATAATCGCATTAAGCAAAGTCAAGCACATCCTGTGCCAGCTTTGATTAACCCCTTTCGATTTTACGACGTTTCAGTGGAAAACGACGGTCCGACCTTGCCATTGAATGATCTTGCGTTCGGTGAACTTGCGCAGGGCGGAAGCGAGCACCTGTTTTTCGATATCGGCACCGACCTGTTTCATGTCGCCCACGGAGAATTGATGACCAATCCGCACCACATCCTGATGAATGATCGGCCCTTCATCCAGATCGCGGGTGACAAAGTGGGCCGTGGCGCCGATCAGCTTGACACCGCGCCGATAGGCCTGCTCATAGGGATCGTTGCCGATGAAGGAGGGCAAAAAAGAGTGATGAATATTGATGATGGGAATGCGGGCCGCAACCAGAAACGACCCGGAAAGAATTTTCATGTACCGGGCCAATACCACCAGATCGGGACGATTCTCCTCGATGATCTGCAACTGTTTCCGTTCGTAGCTCTCTTTTTCGGTCAAGGTTGGCACATGATGGAACGGAACGGCCAATTTCTTGACGACCGGTTCGATGTCGAGATGATTGCTGACCACCGCCCGCAGATCGATACGCAGATCACCACTGAGCCAACGGGAGATGATCTCCAGGGGGCAGGAGAGGGTCTTGGAACAGAACATCACCACCCGCAACCGTTCCAGCGGATCGTGGAACGAGTATTCCATATCCAGTTCGCAGGCGATGGGAAAAAATTTCTCGATCCAGGTCTGAATCGATTGCCGTGCGCCCTCCTCGCTCCCCTCGATGCGGATGAAAAACCGTCCCCGCTCCGAGTGCTGGGAGAGGTCGAGAATGTTGAACAGCTCCCCGGCAAAAAAACCGGTGATGCGGGCATCCAACCCCACCCGGTCCGGACAATGGCCAAGAAAGATGATTTCCGACGAATCGTTGGTCACCCCGCGTCCCCTCCCTACCACCGGACCAGGGCCGAACCCCAGGTGAAGCCGCCGCCGAAGGCCACCATCATCACCCGATGACCCGGCTGGATCTGTCCGGAGCGGACCACCTCATCCAAGGCCAGCGGGACACTGGCCGCCGAGGTGTTGCCATGCCGATCCACCGTCACCGCGACCCGCTCCATGGGCATGCCGAGCCGTTTGGCGGTGCTCTGGATGATGCGAATGTTGGCCTGATGGGGCACCAGCCAATCGATCTGCTCTTTAGAGACGTTGTTGGCCAACAAGGTTTCGTCCACGCAGGACTCCATGGCCTTGACCGCCTGTTTGAACACCTCGTTGCCCTGCATGCGGATCACCCCGAGCCCCCCCTGGGGCGATTTTCCACGGGAGATGCCGCCATCGGTGAGCAGCAGCTCCAGTTGGGAGCCGTCGGCATGGAGATGGGTGGAGAGAATGCCCCGTTCGCCATCGATTTCGGCCTCCAGCACCACCGCACCGGCCCCGTCGCCAAACAGGATGCACGTTCCGCGATCCTGCCAGTCGAGAATGCGGGAGGTGGTTTCCGCTCCGATCACCAGCACCCGCCAACAGGTTCCGGCGCGAATGAACTGATCGGCGATCGCCAGGGCGTGAATGAAGCCCGCGCAGACCGCCTGCACGTCGAAGGCGGGCATGCGGCTGGCCGACACCCCCAGCTTGTGCTGGACGATGGAGGCGGTAGAAGGAAAGATCAGATCCGGGGTGGTGGTGGCGACGATGATCAGATCAAGGGAGTCGGCGGGAATTTTCGCCGCCGCGATGGCGCGACGTCCCGCCTCCACCGCCAGATCCGAGGTATACTCCCCCTCGGCGGCGATACGCCGTTCGCGGATGCCGGTTCGGGAGAAGATCCACTCATCCGAGGTATCGACCATCTTGGCCAGTTCGTGATTGGTCAGTCGTTTTTCCGGCAGACAGGAACCGGTTCCGATGATGCGGGCACGCAACCTGGACATGCGATCACTCTCCCCCGTTGACGGCCAACGCCGCGATATCGCGACGGATTTTTTCATTGACCCGATTGGCGGCCAATCCCACGGCCACATGGATGGCCCGGCTGAAGGCATAAGGATCCGCCGAACCGTGACTCTTGACCACGATCCCGTTGAGTCCCAACAGAATGGCCCCGTTATACTTGCGGGGATCGACCCGTGAGCGGAAGGTGGTCATGGCGGGTTTGGCCGCGAGATAACCCAATTTGGTCCAGAGGGATTCGTTGAAGGCCTCTTTCAGGAAATGGGTCAGCATGCGGGCCATGCCTTCGGTGGTCTTGAGGGCCACGTTGCCGACGAAGCCGTCGCACACCACCACATCCACCCCGCCGGTAAAGATATCCGACGCCTCCACATTGCCGATGAATCCGGTCAGACCGCTTTGCCGGAGGCGTTCCGCCGCCTCCTTGACCATCTCGTTACCCTTGATCTCCTCCTCGCCGATGTTGAGCAGGCCGATGCGGGGTTTGTTCACGCCCATCACCGTCGAGGCGTAGACGCGCCCCATCAAGGCGAACTGGCACAGATGATCCGCCGTGCAATCGACATTGGCCCCCACGTCGAGCATCATGGTCTGCCCGGTGATCGAGGGCATGATCGCCACGATGGCCGGACGATCGACGCCCGGCAAGGTTTTGAGCACATAACGGGCGGTTGCCATCAAGGCACCGGTATTGCCCGCAGAGACGAAGGCATCCGCCTCTCCGTTTTTGATCAGATTGGCCCCCACCCGCATGGAGGAATCTTTTTTGGTACGCAGCGCGACGGAAGGTTTCTCCGCCATGCCCACCACTTCGCTGGCGGGATGGATGGTGAAACGTTCCCGCGCCACCCCGAGCCGTGCCAATTCGGCATGGATCACCTCGGGCTGGCCCACCAGGGTAAAGGCACAGCCCGGATGTTGCTCCAGGGCCATGACCGCCCCTTCGACGGGTGCGGCGGGGGCGCGATCGCCCCCCATGGCATCCAAGGCGATTCGCATGGTCACGGTATTCGATCCCAGTTCCGGCGGGTCAGTGAACGAGACGACTTACTCCTTGACCGCCACGACCTCCTTGCCTTTGTACCAGCCGCAGTGCGGGCAGACCCGGTGCGGAGGACGGGGCTCCTGGCAGTTGGCGCACAGCGACAGGGCCGGAGGGGTCAAGGCGTTGTGGGAACGGCGATTGCCGCCACGGGAGGATGAAACTTTCTTTTTTGGAACTGCCATGTGTCGTCTCCTTCACGATGATAAATGAAACCGTTGCCTCCGGATCCCCGCGTCCTGGGGATTCAAGAGGATTGCAAAGCTTTCAGAACCGCGAATGGGCCGCTCGACTCACTCGCGCGGCAACCGCAGGGGTTGCGATTCAGGTCCACCCCGCATCCGGCACACAAGCCGGCACACCCGGAGACGCAAACCGGGTTCATGGGCAGGGCGAGCAACAACTCCTCCTCGACGAGATGCCGGAGCCGGAGCACTCCGTCGGGAAGAAACTCGACATCTTCTTCGATGCGCCAATTCTTGTTTTTCAGGGCCGGATCGACCCCCACCGCATAGGTGGCATCGATCGTGGCGGCGATCGGCAGCGGAAATTCGATCAGGCACCGCACGCAGGCCAGGCGTATCACGGTGCGACAGGCTCCCCGCACCCGGATCCGGACTCCCTCTTCCCGCTGCACCGGTTGCGCCTCGACATGCAACTCGATGCGCTCTGCGACCGTGCCGGCTTCGGACAGCTCTTCCAGGGTTTCGGGCCGCAGCAGACCGGCGGCGCGCCACACCACGGAGCGGCTCACCAGCGCACCCAGATCCACCGTGACCAGACTCAGGTCACGGGGATTCTCTCCCAACTCACCCCAGCGCGGTTCGGGAAACGAGGCCACCGCATCCACGTCGAGCAACCGGTCCACCACCTTCACCCCCGAACCATATAGACCACCCACAAACCGAGCACCATCAGCAGCAGACCGGTCCGCCGCAGCATCGAGTCAGGCAGTTCGGTGATACCGGCCACCCAGCGGCGCATCCGCCCCGGCGCGAGAAAATAGGGCACCCCTTCCAGGATCAGCACCAGCCCCAACGCGCTCAAGAAATCCTGCATGCGGCCTCTTTCCTAGCGGGGAGCGGGAACCGCACCCTGCAAATAGCGGAAAAAGCCCGCCGGCTCCATCACCACCGTGGTGGAATCCTTGCCCATGCTCTTGCCATAGGCCTCCAGGGTCCGGGAGAACTCGAAGAAGCGCGGATCCTGACGATAGGCATCGGCGTAGACCTTGGTGGCTTCCGCGTCGCCCGCGCCCCGGATCTGCTGCGCGCTCTTGTAGGATTCGGCGAGCAGCACCTCCCGTTCGCGGGCCGCCTTGGAGCGAATCTTGACCGCCTCCTCCTCGCCCTGAGCGCGATACTGCTTGGCCTGACGATCCCGTTCGGTCTGCATGCGCCGGAAGACCGCCTTGGAGTTTTCCATCGGCAGATCGGTCCGCTTGATGCGCACATCCACAATCTCGATGCCGTATTTATTGGCCTGGATATTGGTCTGTTCGCGAATGCGCAAGGTCAGATCGGCACGGGATTCCGAGACGATCTCCATCATGGTGAACTGCCCCAACACCTCGCGGATGTTGGAATAGATGATGTCGTTGAGCCGATCCGCCGCGCCGGACTCATCGCGGACGGTCTGATAGAACTTGAGCGGATCGACGATCCGCCAGCGGGTGTAGCTGTCCACCTTGAGATTTTTCTTGTCCGCCGACAGAATCTCCTGGGGTTCTTGATCGAACTCCAGCAGACGGCGATCGAAGAAATGGACCTCTTGCAGAAACGGAATCTTGAAATGGAGTCCCGGTTCGCTGATAGCGGGTTCCACCGGCTTGCCGAGTTGCACCACCAGAGCCTGACGCCACTGGGAGACGGTATAGAGCGACTGGGCGAGAATCACCAGGATGGCGGCGATGATCAGGGTGACACCCATGGAGAGATTTTTATTCACGGGGCATCTCCCTTGGCCGGAGCCGATTCACTCTTCGGGGCATCGCCACGCACGCCCCGTCCCGACACATTGCCCATGGAGGGCAATTGCAGATAGGGCAGAATGTGTTGACCCGCCTTGGGATCGACGATCACCTTGTTGACACCGCTCATCACCTCTTCCATCGACTCCAGATAGAGACGGGTTTCGGTCACATCCTTGGCCTTCTCGTACTCCTTGAGAATGGCCAGAAAACGATGGACATCGCCCTGGGCCCGCGTCACCTTGGCGGTGCGATAGGCTTCGGCCTCCTGAATCAGCTTGGCGGCTTCGCCCTTGGCCTTGGGCAGAATGTCGTTGGCATAGCCCTGGGCCTCGTTGACCGCCCGCTCCCGGTCTTCACGGGCACTGGCCACATCCTTGAAGGCGTGGACCACTTCCGGAGGCGGAGCCACTTTTTGCAGTTGCACGGCCACGATCAGAATCCCGCTGTTGTAGCTGTCGAGAATCTTCTGCATGGTCTGCTTGGCGTCGGATTGAATCTTCTCCTTGCCGGCGGTGAGCGCGCTGTCGATTTCGTTGCGTCCGATCACCTGCCGGATGGAGGATTCCGCCGCGTCGCGCACCACCTTGTGACGATCCCCGGAGGGATTGCGCAGATTGAACAGCGAATTGGCCGCCCCGCCATCTTTGATGCGATACTGCACGCTCATGTCGATGTCGATGATGTTCTCGTCCCCGGTCAGCATGAGGGACTCGGCGGGCACATCCACATCGTCGCCGGAGGCGCGACCATCGCCGCGTCCGCGCGAGCGATAACCGATCTCGATGCGTTCGACCTTCGTGACCTTGGGGGTCAGCACCGTGGCGATGGGATAGGGCAGACGCCAATGGGGTCCAGGTCCGGTGGTCTCCACATGACGACCAAACCGCAACACCACGCCGTTTTCATCCGGTCCCACCACATAGATTCCGGTCGCCATCCAGACCCCCATGGCGACCACCACCAGCACCGGCCAGAACTTGACCACCGGAGACTGATGCTGCATTCGCTCCTTCAACATCCGAACGATCTGATCGATGTCGGGCGGCTGAGGCGGCACGCCTCCTCCCTGGCCCCAAGGGCCCGGTCCCCCACCATTATCGTTCCACGCCATGGCCCTCACTCCTCGTTCAAGTCTGGACGCTCCGCGCCGCGCGCCTCCGGAAAATACCGCATTCCCGAGACGATTGGCTAAACCCGTCATTTTCCATCAGGAAGCCGCCAGAGTAAAGGCGTTATTTTGCATGGCGGAGAAACAAAAAGCCCCTCTCTCCGCTCCGGACCAGTCCAGGGGCGGAAAAGAGGGGCTCGGAAACCAATCAATGAGCCGGTTTGACCGGGGTTGCGGCAGTCGGGGCTTGCGTTTCGATCGCGGCACCGTTTTCGGTGTGATAACGATCGACGGTCGGATGCCACCCCACCAGAGAGAGCATGACAAAAAAGCCGATGACATAGGCCAGCGTCACATGCCAGCCGTGACGCAGCCAGTTGCCGACCGATTTGGCCTCCGGGAAATTGTTGGAAAGGGCCACGCCCGCCGACGAACCAAACCAGATCATCGAGCCGCCGAAACCGACCGCATAGGCCAACACACCCCAGTCATAACCACCCTGCTTGATGGCCAGAGCGGTCAAGGGGATATTGTCGAAGACCGACGACACGAATCCCAAACCAAGCGAGGTCTGCCACGAGGCGAGGGGCAACTTTTCCACCGGCATCAGAGAGGCGCAGACCACCAGAGAGAGCAGAAACACGCTGCCCTTGAAGGTTTCCGGCAGCAGGCTCCAGTCGGGCTTGCGCACCGGGGCCGTGGCCAGCAGGGCCACCCACACCGCCACCCCGATGAAGGGGAAAGTGTCGGAAATTTCGTTGAATTTGACGTTGATGGTGACGTTAACCGTAATCGCCATGATCAGGATGAAGGCCACGATCGAAACCCGCGCCATATCGACCCGGATCCCTTCCGGGGGATTGGAGTTGATCGGGGAGTGTTTATGCTGCTGCAAGGCCGCCGGAATACCGCTGACCACCAGGGCCACCACCGCCGCCGCATAGGCATGCAGCACCGCCGCCGGGCTGACGCCCGCGATCCACATCATGGTGGTGGTGGTGTCACCGACCACGCTCCCAGAGCCCCCGGCATTGGAGGCCGCCACGATGCCCGCCAGATAACCGATATGCACCTTGCCCCGAAACACGATCGTAGCAATGCTGCCGCCAATCAGCGCGGCGGCGATGTTGTCCAGGAAGCTCGACAGGACAAAGATCAGGCACAACAGCACAAATCCGCCCATCCAGCCGCTCGGCAGGAATTTGGGCAGCAGATCCGGCACCTTGCTGTGCTCGAAGTGATTGGAGAGCAGCGCGAACCCCATCAGCAGACAGAGCAGATTGACCAGAATCACCCACTCATGCTGAAAGTGCAGGGCCAGTCCGGTCAGACCCGCGCCATGCTTGAAGCCGGTGAAGATCAGCTTGTACAGGATGATCGTGGTCAAACCGGTCAAAGCGACCTGCAAGGTGTTGTTGTGAAACAGGGCCACCCCAAGCAGCACCAGGGCGAACAGCATGAAATCCACCGGAATGCCAAACAGTGCCGGCCCCTCGGGAGCCGCACCGCCACTGGCCCAGGCCGTGACAGGCACGAACAAAAATACAAACAGCGATAGCAGTGACTTTTTCATTTCCCAGTAGTCCTCACAAAGCTGACTGATTGATGATCACAAAATGTAACACCAGTCGCTTCATAAGTCAACTCTGATTCAGCTTCGTCAAAATGGTGCTTTTATAAGCGTAAAAACCTAAGAGATCAAGAAATCCCTGGAGGTTTGTTCCCGCCAAAAAGACCCGCACCAGGGAATCCTCCTCCCAATCCCGGAATGCCTCCACGCATGAATCCCTTGTTGCCGAGCTTGCCAAAACGCTTCATCAGGGTCTGAGTCTGAATGAACTGTTTCAACAGTTGATTCACCTCCTGAACGCTGGTGCCGGAACCCATGGCGATGCGCTTCTTGCGCGAGGCGTTGAGCAGTTGATGCTTGCGCCGCTCCACCGGGGTCATGGAGAGAATGATCGCCTCGACCCGTTTCAGGTGACGCTCATCCACATTCATGTCGCGCCCCTTCATCGCCTGCTTGACACCGGGAATCATCGCCATCAACTCATCGAGCGGCCCCATTTTCTTGATCTGCTGCATCTGGGCGAGAAAATCCTCCAGAGTGAAGACCGAAGTCATCAATTTTTCTTGAAGCTTGGAGGTCTCCTTGAGATCCACCTTCTCCATCACATTCTCGACCAGGGAGAGAATATCCCCCATGCCCAGAATCCGCGACGCCACCCGGTCCGGATGGAATGGCTCCAGGCCATCCATGGTCTCTCCGGTTCCGAGGAACTTGATCGGCTTGCCGGTGACGTGACGCACCGACAAGGCCGCACCCCCACGGGCATCGCCATCGGTTTTGGTCAGGATCACGCCGGTGACGTTGAGCTTTTCATCGAAGCTGCGGGCCACGTTGACCGCGTCCTGACCGGTCATCGAGTCCACCACCAGCAAAATTTCGGTGGGCTTGACCAGTTCGGACACATCGACCAGTTCGTTCATCAACTCGGTGTCGATGTGCAACCGACCGGCGGTATCCAGCAACAACACGTCGAAGCCACCCGTGCGGGCACTCTGCAACGCCCGTTTGGCGATCTCCCGCGGATTCTCCCCCGGCGAGGTGGGCATCACCTTCGCCCCCACCGCCGCCCCCACCGTGGCCAACTGATCCATGGCCGCCGGACGGTACACATCCAGCGAGGCCAAAAGCGGCTTGCGCCGATCCTTCTCCAGCAACCGCTTGGCCAGCTTGGCCGTGGTGGTGGTCTTTCCCGAGCCCTGCAACCCGACCATCATCACCACCACCGGAGGTTGGGCCGCGAGATTCAGCCGTTCGTTCACCCCCCCCATCACCTGGATCAACTCCTTGTGTACCAGATGAATCACCTGCTGACCCGGAGTCAGAGAGCTCATCACCTCATGACCGAGGGACTTCTCCCGCACCCGCGCCACGAACGATTTGACCACATCCAGATGAACATCCGCCTCCAGCAACGCCATCCGCACCTCGCGCATGGCGTCGCGGATGTTTTTCTCGTTCAGGGAGCCCTGTCCCTTGAGTTTCTTGAAAACCGATTCAAGACGGTCGGAAAGAGAGTCGAACATGGCAATCCAACAACCTTTAGCAGGGGGTGTCGCCGGCGATCACCGGCAAGGCGCACAAACGCCATTCGGCCATGGAGCCGTCATAAAGACGCACCCGCTTCCAGCCGAGATGACGCAACACAATCCAGGTATGAGCCGCGCGATGGGCGGTTTCGCAATAGACGATCACCGGATGTTCCGGATCCACCAGCCCCAGGGCGGCGCATTGCGCCCGCAACTGCTCCTCCGACTGCAGACGGGGATCGTGACGCCCCACCAAGGCATCCATCCAGTCCCAGTGCAGCGCGCGCGGCAGATGTCCTCTCGGCGCGCGGAGCGTCAGGCCGACATATTCATTCTGGGTGCGGGTATCCACCAGCACCCCTTCGCTCTTGGCTTCGGTGAGTGCCAGCACCTCATCCCGATCCGCCTCCCACCGCTCCTCGGGCTCGGCCTCGATCCGATAGACCACCGGTTCGATCTCCGGAATGGTCATGTCGAGATGACGCCGATCCTGATACCAGGCCGACAACCCGCCATTCAGCAGCGCGCAACCGGCCTGATGTCCCAGCATCGCCAGGGTCCAGGCGAAACGGGCCGCGTCGGTGCCGCCCGCCAGATCATAAACCACCACCGGCGTCTGAGCCGTGATCCCCAACCGTCCCATCAGGGCGGTCAGCACCGACTCGTCGGCCCGCATGCCGGGCAGACCATCCCGCTGCGTGGTGAACTCCCCATAGGAAACCAGCACCGCACCCTGAATATGCAGCCGGGGATAATCCTTCTCGCCTCCCACCTGCACCACTCTCAACGCCGTCCCCGCTTCGATTCGGGCCTGCAACCACTCCCCATCGACGAAAAAGGGCATTCTCTGTTCGTTACCGCTCATATCCCCCTCGGCTCCCATAGGCACGCCGTCCCTACGCCTCCCCGGACGGCAAATCGGCGAGTTCCGCGCGAATCCGCAAAAACTCCTCCAGGTTATCCATAAACAGATCCACCAACCGGGGATCGAACCGCTTGCCCCGGCCATTGCGAATGAACTCCAACGTACTTTCCAGCGACCAGGCCTTTTTGTGGACCCGCTCGTGAGCCAGGGCGTCGAACACCTCCACCAGAGAGACGATCCGCGCAAACAGATGAATCTCTTCCTCTTTCAGTCCGAGGGGATATCCGCCCCCATCCCATCGTTCGTGATGCTGAACCGCGATGATCCCCGCCGTGCGGAAAATCCGCCGGTTCGATCCCTTGAGCATCTGCGCGCCCAATTGGGCATGGGCTCTCATCAACTCCCACTCCGCGCTGTCGAGTTCGCCGGGCTTTTTGAGAATCGCCTCCGGAATGCCGATCTTGCCCAGATCGTGCAACGGCGCGGCCAGCCACAACAGCTCCAGATCATCCTCCCCCAGACCCGCCAGACCACCCAGCAGTCGGGCGAACTCCGCCACGCGACGCACATGATGACCGGTTTCGTTGGTATGTCCTTCGATCAACTCCCCGAGGGTGAAAGTGAGATCCTGTTGCGTCTCGAAGATTTCCCGGTTCATCAGCACATTGTCGAAGGCCAAACCCACATTGGCCGCATAGAGCCGGATCAACTCCTGATCCCACGTCTCCAGATTGCCGATTCCCTTGAGATGCAACAGATTGACCGATCCCTGTCGGGTCCGGAAAAATCCCACGAACAGATCCTCCGCGAACAGGCTCTCGCCCCGCGCCAGCACCTGCCGGATGATCGTCAGGGTGGTTTCGTCCACGACCTGTTCCAGGGGTTCGCCGACCCGATCGCTGAACCGTCCGGTGCCCGCGTAGAGCAGCATCCGTCCCCCATCCTCGTTGACCGCGAAGCCCGAAGCCTGGGCATACAACGCGCTTTCATCCAGCCCCAGATTCGAAACCAGTTGCGTCAACACCCCGGCGGCCAGTTTCTTGATCGAGCGCGGCTCGAACAGACTGCCGGTGGCATGAATGATCTTCTGCAACCCCTGACGATTGTGCTCGATGATCATCATGTCGCGCCACGAGCGCAACGAGGTGATCACCGCCGTGATCAGCCGGATGTCGGTCAGATCGGTTTTTTCTTTGTAATCGTTGATGTCGTAATCCAGGATCACCCGTTGTTCCGGGGCGTATCCCGGCTGCCCGGTACGCAGAATGATCCGGACAAACCGATTCTTCAAGGTTTCGCGGATGATGCGCACCGCCTCCAGACCCGCCTGATCGCTCTCCATGACCACATCCAGCAGCAACACCGCGGTATCCGGATGCTCCCGCATCAACCGTTCGGCGTCGTCCCGCGAGTAGCCATGCACGAACGTCACCCCGCGCCCCTCGAAACGAAATTGACGCAAAACCAGTGTGCTCAAGGCATGCACATCCGGATCGTCATCGATGATCATCAACTTCCAGGGGGGGGGCATCCGGGCGTTTGACGCGGGACTCCGGGGAGGATGGCTCCGCCTCCGAGGCGAACAGCAGATCGTTCACGGCCATTCTCGTGGCTCCTGGGCAGGGTCACACCCCTTGGGGTCGCTCATAGCGGGCGGGAAACAGAATGGTGAAGGCCGTGCCTTGACCCGGTGCCGTATCACAGCGGATCTCGCCTCCCAAGGTGGCCGTGACCAGATTGAACACAATATGCATCCCCAAACCACTGCCCCCCTTGTGACGGGCCGTGGTGAAAAAGGGTTCGAAAATGCGTACCCGATCCTCTTCGCTCATGCCCCGGCCATTGTCGGAGTAACGCAATTCGATTTCGTCCTTGCGGGCGCACATTTCGATGCGCATCTCTCCGGGCTGCGCCTCCGACAGACCATGCTGCAACGAGTTTAGCACAAAATTGGTGATGATCTGAGAAAAAACGTCCGGACGCCCAAAATGAACCAGACTCTCCGGACACACAACCCGCACCTTGTGCGGCGTTTTTTTGAGGCGTGGATGCAGACTCTGCAAAATTTGATGAATGACCGTATGAAAATCGAACAGACGACTGGCTTCACTGCTGGTATCCACCGCCACCTGCTTGAAACTCCGCACCAGATCGGCGGCCCGCATCAGATTGGACAGAATCATCGCCGAAGACTCTCCGGCATCCTGAAAATAGCTCTCCAGCTCCCCTCGGGTCAGGCTGTTGCCCTCCAGACGGCTCTGACACTCCCGCGTCCGACTGTCCAGAAACGAGGCCGCCGTCACCCCGATACCCACCGGAGTATTGATCTCGTGGGCCACGCCGGCCACCAGACTCCCCAAAGCCGCCATTTTTTCCGAGGTCAGCAGTTGGGCATGGGTACGCTTCAGCAGCGTCAGCGAGGATTCCAACGCCTGATTGCTCTGGGCCAACTGGGCCGCAGAACCCGCCTCGCGGGCCCGCACCTCCTCGATTTCGCGGGTGAGCAGATCGAACTGGGCGATCAGTTGACGCAAGGCGTTGCCCGGAGCCACCGCCGACATCGGCAAATGCAGCCGCTGCCGCGCGAAGAGCACCATCCGCCGGGTCAGGGACTCCAGATGGCGTCCCATCCAGTAGATGATGATCACAAAAACCGAAATCATCAACAAATGACCCAAGGCCGACTGCCTCCGCCCCTCATCGACCAGAAATCCGGAGAGCTTCTCCAGACGGCTCTTGGGAGTCAGTGCGGCATAACGGATGAATACCGTCGCCGAGAGGGTTTCGTCGGAGATTTCATTGCCGATGATCAGATAATCCTCGGAGAGCGACTTGAGCGACGTGTCGGACGCCACCAGATCCGGACGACTGCTCGCCACCACCCGCTCCCCTTTCGAATCCAGCAAGACGATCAGGCCATCGTGATGGCGCATCGAATCGAAGGTCAAAAGAAAGGCGTCGTCGAGGGGAGTGACAAGAATCAGCAACGCCTGAGCGGGCTGTTCGGGGGGCACGCCCTCCGGACGGGAGGGGAGCGCGCAGGTCAGAAAATACAACTTCCGTCCCTGCCAGCGCAGCGCGCTGTTGGTTTCGCCCGCCAGACAATCCCGCGCAAACCCTTCGAGAAAATCAAAAGGCAAATCCTTGCCCGACGCCTCATACAACTCGCGGGGACGACCGCGCCCATCGCGCATGGCGTGACGGGTCGGCAGCCAGGGCGGAGAGTCGGCGAGGCGGGTCAACTCGACTTCCGGGGTTTCGGACCATCCCGCCCGCTCCAGGGCGGCGACATGCGCCACGAACGCCTGACGCTCCACCACCAACCGGGTGGTCCGCTCCTGAATCCGCAACCGCTCATCCAGACGCACCCGATCGATCTGCACATCGCGCCGCAGCTCTTTGTATTGATGATCCTGCACGATCGCCAGCAATCGTTGCGTATGCAGGGCATCCTGAAACAACCAGAACAGAATCCCCGCCACCCCGGTGATCACCAGGGCCAACAGGGTCAAGGGCATCGTGTGACGCCAGCGGTTGAGGCGCAGCAATCCACGCATGAACCGGAATCTGTTCACACCACCCGCACCCCGACCCGATCCAGCATGCCGGTCAGGGCGATCAGGGGCAGCCCCATCAGGGAGGTGGGATCATCTCCGGACATGCGGGAAAACAGGGCGATGCCGAGCTGTTCGGATTTGAATCCCCCCGCGCAATCGAAGGGGCGGTCCCGGTCCAGATAACGCCGGATCATCCCGTCGGTCAGGGGACGGAAAAACACCCGGAACAGCACCGTTTCGAGCTGCAAGCCCGGCTCGACCGGTCCCAGAAGCGACAATCCGTTGTAAAACACCACCTCCCGTCCCGAGGCGAGACG
>JADGBU010000074.1 GCA_015231295.1 Magnetococcales bacterium
GCGTTGGAAATACCATTGGCTGCGTTCTTGGTCCGTGGGTTTTTCCAGGGCGATCACATGGCATCCACGGGGGTTGAGGTGCTCGATGACCCGTTTGATGGTGCCACCCTTCCCGGAAGCGTCGCGGCCTTCGAAGATGGCGATGATTTTGTGACCATTTTCCTTGACCCAGTTCTGCATCTTGACCAGCTCGATATGGAGCGGGTTCATGATTTTCAGATACTCTTCCTCCGAAAGCTTTTTGAGCTTCGGTTGGGCGGACCGCTTGGCCTTCTGGCTCCCGGTTCCCAGGACGATCTCCTTGTCGCGGGTACTCGAATGATGGCGGCTCTTGTGAGAGGTATCGTCTTGCTTTTTGGAGTCTTCAGGCTTCGTACTGGACATAGGGCGGTCTCCCATAAAAAGTTTGATGTCTTGACGGGGGATTATTTTATCATTCCTTGGCGCGAGTAGCCATGGATTTTTTGTGGGAAAGGTGGAGGCGATGGGAATCGCCTCCACGCAGGGATGGTGCGGATCAATAGGCCAGGGTGGCGAAAACCCAGTAGGTGGCGGCGGAGACCAATCCGGAGCCCGGGATGGTGATCACCCAGGTGCTGACGATTTCCGAGGCCTTGGCCCAGCGGACCGCTTTGGGTTTGTCGGAGGTTCCCACACCCATGATCGCGGAGCTGGCGACGTGGGTGGTGGAGACCGGCGCACCCCAGATGGCGGCACCGAAGATCAGGGTTCCGGCGGTGAGTTGCGCGGAGAAGGCGTGTTGCGGACGCACCTTGTAGATGCCGAAGCCGATGGTGCGCACGATGCGCCAGCCGCCGGAGAGGATGCCCAGGGTGATGCATCCGGCGCAGGCGATGATCACCCAGGTGGGTACGGTGAAGGTGGGCAGCGCGCCGCCGAGGACCATGCACAAGGTGATGATACCCATGCTTTTTTGCGCGTCATTGGAGCCGTGGGAGAAGGCCAGGCTGGCGGCGCTGATGTACTGGAACCGTTTCAGCCAGGTATTGGCCTTGGGGGTGGCTCCTCTCAGCAGGAAACCGACCAGCTTGTTGAACAGATAGCCGACGACGAACCCGAGTATCGGCGAGAGAATCAGGGAGAGCACCACCTTGGCCACGCCATTCATTTTTCCGGTGGCGAAGAACTCCTTGAAGCCCCAGATCACGTGATCGGCACCGGCGGCGACGATCACGGCACCCATCAAGCCGCCCACCAGCGCGTGGGAGGAGGAGGAGGGCAGACCCACCCACCAGGTGAGCAGATTCCAGAAGATGGCACCGAAGATGCCCCACAACAGCACGATGATCGAGACGTTGGGAGGCAGATCCCCGATGGTGATGAATTTACCGATCGTGTTGGCCACGGCGGTACCGGCCAGCATGGGGCCGAGCATCTCGAAAACGGCCACGACGATCACCGACTGGATCGGGGTCATGGCGCGGGAGGCGATGATGCTGCCGATGATGTTGGAGGCATCGTGAAAACCATTTGTGTAGTCAAAAATCAGAACAACAACAATAGTTGTCCACATCAAGGTATGAATGAGACTGGTGTCCATTTGACTCCGTGGCAATCCTTGTCGAAGTGCGCTTCGATACTTGAAGTTGTATAGAGCCTTGACCGGGGCCTCAAAGCCCTGGCACCGGTCGCTCCTTCAGGTCTGGGTCAGGCGACCTGAACCACGATGTCGTGGAGCACTTTGCCGGCATTCTTCATGTCGATGGCGGCGTCGAGCAGATGACGATAGATTTCGCGACGCTTGAAGATGTCGAGCACATAGCTCATGGCCTGGGCTTCGGCACCGGCCTGTTTTTCCTGCATCATCTGGATGTATTTGTCCCCCTGGAACAGTTGCGTCAGGGCGGAGCGGAAGGTTTTTTCGATGTTTTTGCGGGCCTTGAAGACCAGTTGCGCGTCCTTGTCCGATTCAGCCGGGGCGGAGGCGAGTTTTTTATAGCCATCGCTCAGATTTTCCACGGCATTGCGCAGGGCGGCGGTCATGTCGGTGATGTAGGGATCGGTCTTGATCTGCAGCGCGTCCATCTCGGAAACGATGCTGTGGGCATGGTTCAGGATGCAATCCACCGTCACATAAGCGCGGTAGATGTCTTCGCGGTCCATGGGGGTGGCGAAGGCGTTTTTCAGGACATCCAGGTTGCGTTGGCGCAGGACTTCGCCATCCTGTTCCAGTTTGAGAATCTGGTCGGCGCGGGATTTGTTGCCGGTTTGCACATACTCTTCGAGCAGAGCGGCGGTCTGGTTGGCCAGTTCGCACTGATCGAGAATGAGCCCGTAGAAGTCGGGCATGCGGGGGAAGACGCGATTGGTGAGTTTGGAAAAGGTGGTGCTGGATCCGCTCATTGAATTTCTCCTGCTGATGGTTGGGTTGGTTGGGTTGAAGGGGGTTGTCGTGATTACGTCATCATCGAGTTCATGGGGGCCCTTCTGATGAAGAAGATGGCCAGCCATGCCGCGATCTCTTCCGCCTTGTTGGCGGGTTCGTCCACCTTTTCCGCAAAGCGGCGCAGGTGGATTTTTTCGGCTAAAGAAAGGCTGTTCGTGGAGAAGATCTCTCGGACCAGCTCCATCGCCCGTTTGTCGGCCTCTTTTTCGTAGAAGGCGACTTTGCTCAAATATTGACCTACCGTCTCCGTCTCGTGGAAGAAGGCATGCCCGGCTTCCACGCACACTTCGACGGCCATGGAAACCGATTGGCTCAAATGTGCGTAGCGACCGTGCAACGCCACGGGAATGGCCGGGCGTTCGGCCTCGAATTCCATAAGATTCTTGGCCAGCAGGCGTTGCAGACGGCTCAACTGCTCCACCAGTTGCAACACGTCGCCCCGCAACTCCGGAACGATGAGTTGGGTGCGCAAATGGGCCTCGATGAAGCGGCTCAATGCATCCAGCTCCCGCTCGTGGTGCAGCAACAGTTGCATCCGGGATTGAAAACGATTCCCATTCGATCCCTCTTCCAAATAGAGCGCGATCCCGGTCCGAAAGAGAATGTTCGCCTCTGAAAGCAGATTGAGAAACTCTTCGATCTGTTTTTCCAGATTCATGGTCTTTCCGAACAGGAGGAAAGATTGATTGGGCATGGTATTCGCTCACGGATATGGTTGAATGGGTGGCCACCGGGCCTCCTTTCTTGCTTTCTTATACTACAAGATGCGGGCCATGCTCGAACAGGTCGAAAATATCTTGTCTAGACAATGGGTTATGAATTGATGTGCCTGTTTTTCTCGCAGGCGGGCAGGTGCAGCATTTTATGCGGATCCGAGGGGACGTGGCGCGGATTTCATCTTTGCCGCATCCGATTTCGATTTCTGGCGGAGGGATGCCGCAGAAAATTTGACCGGATAACGGGTGCGGATTGGCTCTGATCCTTGATTTTGCGGTGTCAGGGCGTTTTTGGGAGGGAAAATGGATTCTTGCATTGCATCGGATGCAGCAAATTGATAGATTGCAGTTTATGCTGCACCCCGGAGAGGAGTGGGCGGAGGTTGGGTGACGACTGCCCGGTGTGGGGGAAGAAAGACTGGTTCCAGGAGGGATGTGGCTGGATAAATATGGATGCAACAGTATGTTATCATATTAACACTATCTGATATTTTGACGGAAAGGCACGGAAGCAGACCGGATACGGTGCGGATTTCGTGCAATTTGCGGCAGTAAAGCCGACGGTTGGTTTTCTTGTTGGCAAAGGCTGTCCAGAAATGATACATTAGCAGCAATTGCTGCACCCCTACTCCAGATCGAGGCCCGATTGTTTCGCACGCATATTGATGAGTCGTCGGTTGAGGGATTGGCGGGTGATGCCGAGCAGCGTCGCAGCGATCCCCTGATTGTTGTTGGCGCGTCGCATCGCCTCCAGCACCATGGAATCGATGCCCTCTTTGAGCGTGGGAAAAGGACCGGAGGCGAAGTGTCCCGCCTGGGCGGTGGCCGGAGTGCCGATGTTGCGCTCCTGGAGGAGTCCGGTGGGCTGGTTGTGTTCGCGGATCGCCTGGTGAAAGCTCTCCATGGAGAGGGTCGGACCGCCGGAATGGCGTGCCACCGCATCGAACACCAGCGCGCGCAGCTCCCGCACGTTGCCGGGAAAATGGTGCGCTCCCAGCAGCGTGAGCAGTTGGGGCGGCGTGTTGGGAATCGCCTTGTTCATCGCCCGGGCCGCATCCTGGGTGAAAAAACCCAGCAGCAGCGGAATGTCTTCGGGACGCTCCCGCAACGGCGGAATCTCGACCCGGTGCGCGGTGAGACGATAGTAAAGATCCTGCCGGAACTCGCCACTGGCGATCATCTTGCGCAGATCGTGATTGGTGGCCGCCACAATGCGCGCACTGCTCAATTTGGGCACGTCGGAGCCCAACGGGTAGTAGCTCTGCTCCTGCAACAGGCGCAACAGCTTGACCTGAGAGGCCGGCTTGAGGTCGCCGATCTCGTCGAGAAACAGAGTGCCTCCGGCAGCCTTGGCCACCAATCCTTCCCGATTGGTGTCGGCCCCGGAAAAGGCTCCCTTGCGATGGCCGAACAGGGTGTCGGAAAACAGCGTGTCGTCGAGTCCGGCCACGTTGAGCGAAATGAAACCCCCGGCACGACCGCTGATCCGATGGACCGCCTCGGCCAGCAGTCCCTTGCCGACGCCGGTCTCTCCGGTGATCAGAATGGTTTCACCGCTGCCGGCCACCGCCTCGACATATTGAAAAATGCCCCGCATCTGGCTGGAGTTGGTGAGAATGCGGCTGAAGGCCTCCTTGTGATTCAGGCCACCGTGAATCAAATAGCTCTTGAGGGCGTGCACCTCCTGACGGAGCATGAAGGTATCCACGGCGCGCCGCACGCTGGTGACGAACCGGGTCCGCTCCACCGGCTTGACCAGATAGTCGAAGGCCCCTTCGCGCATGCAGGAGACGGCGGTTTCCACCTCCTGGGAGGCCGTGACCACCACCACCGGCACCTCGGGAAAGTGGCGGATGATCTCCGGCAACAGCTCGATCCCCGAAAGATTGGGCATGAACAGATCGAGAATCACGGTCATGGCTTTTTGTCGCAACATCAGCGGCATCAGGTCGCGGCTGTCTTGCACCGTGACCACATCCTTGAATCCCGAGCCCCGCAGAAACAGGCTCAGGCTGTTGAGGAGATGTTCCTCGTCGTCCACGAGGAAGACCGGTGGCATGCTGGTGAGTTGACCCTCGTTCATTCAGGCCTCTCCTGCGCTTGGCAAGTGGATGAATACGGTGGTGCCTTTGTTGACCTGGGACTCGAAACGCAGACGACCCCCATGATTCTTGATGATCGTGGAGGAAATGGAAAGCCCCAATCCGGTGCCTCCCTTTTCCAGTCGGGTGGTGAAAAAGGGTTCGGTGATCTTGGCCAGATAGGAAGGATTGATGCCGCATCCCTGATCCCGGACGATCAGAACCACTTCGCGGGTGGTTTCGTCCACGGTGGCCTCCAGATCGATGCGATGACTCCGGTCGGGCAGGGATTGCAGCGCGTTGACCAGAATGTTGATCAAAACCTGTTCCAGTTGTTGCGTGTTGCCCAGAATCAGAGGCAGATCCGCCGGAATGTGGGTTTCGATCCGTTCGGTATGTTTTTGTATGGTGCTGTTGAGCAACATCAGAGTATTCTGGGTCAATTGGTGCAGATCCACCGGTTGACGATCCACGCAGGCATCGTTGCGGGCCAGATTCTTGAGCAATTCGACAATCTTCTTGATGCGCTCGGTATTGTCGATGATCCAGCCGATGATGCGGGGAATCTTGTCGCCCATCTCGGTGTAGGAGAGCCCGGAAATGGCGAAATCCCCGTTCTCCTCGAAGTATTCGTCGAGAATCGGTTTGACCGTGATCCAGGCGTCGGAGAGCAGGGTGGCGTTGTAGTAGATCGAATTGTTGGGATTGTTGATCTCGTGGGCCACCCCCGCCGCCATCAGTCCCAGAGAGGCGAGACGGGCATTCTTGGCGGCCTGCTCTTCGAGCATCTTGTGTTCGGAAATGTCGGTGGCCACCACCATCGCCGAGGTGATGCCGGTCTCCTGATGCAAGGGCACGATCCGCAACTCCAGCCACAGATCCTCCTGGGCGCGATGGTGCAGATGGCTGGTCTCATGCAGAACGAAGGCCCGTTCCAGGGCGTGGAGATACTCCTTGCGAAACTCGGAAGGGGTGTTCAGGAGCGATTTCGTGGGATCGGACTCCCCCGAGGCCGGAGAACGATTGAGCAGCAGGGTTCTTCCCTGACGATCCACCACCCGGATGATGTCCGGAGAACGGTGAAACAAGACGCTCAACAACCGCTCCGACTTCTCCAACTGCTGCGCCATGTCGGTCCGGATCGCCAGATCGCTCTTGATGCGGTGCAGATAGTGGGTCAGCAGTCCGGTAAGCAGCAGGCCGCACAGCAGCGAAACCCAGTGGCCATGCGTGAACCATTCGGCGGAACGGAAGTGGCTGGTCTGGGAACAGGTGACGGACCAGATCCGATTGCCCAGGCGCAGATTGGCCGAAAGCTTGGGATCGGGATGATCGAGCCAGTGTCGCCATCCCTGGGGTTGGTTCACGGTGAAGGGCGAGTCGGCCAGACGCGATGCGTAAAAATGGAGAAAACGTTCCTCCTCTCGCACCTGATCGTCGAGGATCATGCACTCCACGCCCCGGGGTTCGAGCATGGAGATGGCCTCTTCCGCCAGATTGGCAAAGTGAAAGAGGCCGATCACATATCCGGCCAGGGCGCGATGGCGTTCCAGCACCGTCGTATGGGGCAGGTCGGGATGATAGACCGGTTGCGCGGCCAGAAAACCAAGACGCTGCGGCGGCAGTTCGCGAGAGAGGGGAATGCGACCGCTGACCACCAGTTTACCGGTATCGCGGGCCTCCTCCAGGAGTTTGCGGCGGTCGAGATCGGCGTAGTGGTCGAAGCCGATCGGGGTGATGCTCCCCTCGGAGGGCTCCTGAAAGGCGATCCGTGCCTGCTCCGGATTGGGACTCGGGAGCGATGCCACCGGAACCCATTGCAACGATTCGATCTCCGGATAGCGGAGGCGGATCATGGAGGCGACCCGCTGGAAGGTCTGAGCCTGGATCTCCAGAGAGGAGTGGAACAGATCGTTCAATTCGTGAACGGCTCCCAGGGCCGACTCCAACCCTTTCTGGATCGCCCGGTGTCGATCCTGGGCGACCCATTCGAACTCCTGTTTGAGGTGGTGGGTGATTTGGGCGCGGACACTGAAAAAGAGCAGGAAGGCAAAGCCGATTCCGCAGACGATCACCAGCAGGATCGTGCCGTGCGTGCGCAGAAAGGGTCCGATGCCGGCGCGTGGGTCGGAAGAGGGAGTCGCTGGCGACGAAGAGGAGGTGAGTGTGACCGTTTTCATGGGGTTCGTGGCTTTGGGTTGAATTCGGCTGGATATCCCATCCAGGGAGCGGGCAGGGGGGCCGGCAGCATGGAATCGGGGATTTTCTTATGAGCGTGTTACGTTCCAAGGTGCTGATTATCGATGATGAATCCGCCATCCGCGACACGGTGTGCCTGATTCTGGCTTCAGCCGGGTTCGAGAGTCTGGAAGCATCCAGCGTTCACGAGGCCCAGGGACTGTTGCGCAACATCACCCCCAATTTGATCCTGCTCGATTGGATGCTCAAGGGGGTGTCTGGATTGGAGTATCTGCGTCTGCTCAAGAAGGATAACGTCACGCGGACCATTCCGGTCATCATGCTCACCGCCAAGGGCGAGGAGGGAGACAAGGTGACGGGGCTGGAACAGGGCGCGGATGATTATATCACCAAACCGTTTTCCGCCAAGGAGTTGCTTGCCCGCATCAAGGTGGCTCTGCGACGCATCGAGCCCAGCTTGCAGGAGGAGGAGGTCGTTTTCGATGGATTGGTGCTCAATCGGGCCAAGCATACCATCAGCGTCAGCCATTATCCCCTCAAGTGCAGCTCCATGGAGTTTCGACTGCTCGGCTTTTTCATGACCCACCCGGATCGGGTCTATCATCGGGATCAATTGTTGGATCTGGTGTGGGGACGCAACGTGCATGTGGGGGATCGGACGGTGGATGTCCATGTGCGCTCGTTGCGTAAGTTGCTGGAACCGTTCGGAAAGGATGTCTTGTTGCAAACTGTGCGCGGCGCGGGATACATGTTTTCGGCCAATTTGCAACCATGATTCCCAAACGCGGGATGGTCTGGATTTTTTTGTTTTCCTTTGCTCCGGCGATCCTGTTGAGCTTGCGTGAAGTGCCCTGGATCGTCTGGGTGGGGCCGGTGGTGGTGGCGTATGTGTTCCGGCGACAGTGGGCGGAAGAAAAAACGGTCGCCCCTCAGGAGCAGGAGGAGCCGCCCGAGTTCTGTTTTTCGCTGGAGAGCGGCTCCAATACCCGGGAGCGATGGAAAACCACCATCATGCGGTGGCGTACCGCAGTGGATGCCCTCCCGGATGGGCTGCTGTTGCTGGATTATCGGTTCGCGTTGTGCTGGTTCAATCCCGAGGCTCGTCATTTGTTGGGATTGTTCGATAAACGCGATCTGGGAAAGCCCTTGTCCCATCATTTGGGACAATCGGTGTTGGACGACTATCTGCAACGGGGAGAATTTCGTCGCCCCATCGATCTGCCCTCTCCGGTGGATGGGGGGCGGGTGTTGCAGTATCGGTTTCTGTTGCTGGAGGACCATCAGTTTTGGCTGGTATTGGTGCAAGACATTACCGAACGCTATCAACTGGACCGGCAACAGCGGGACTTCATGGACAACATCTCCCATGAGTTGAAGACTCCCATTACGGTGTTTAAGGGAGTATTGGAGTTGTTGCCGGAGCTTTCCAAGGAGTCGCCTCAGTGGGAAAACGCCCTGGGTTTGCTGCGCAAACAGAGTGAGCGCATGCAAAACCTGATCGAGGATCAGACCACCCTGTTGCGGTTTGGTCCTGTGCGGTACGGTTTCCCGACAGAAGCGATGTCCATGGAGTCCTTTCTCAAAGAAATGATCGAAGAGGCGGTGGCCTTGAGTGGTCCGCGCAGGCATGTCTTTTTGTTGAACTGCGCCACCGATTTTTCGTTTCATGTGAATCGGGAACTGTTACGCTGTGTTGTAGGCAATCTTTTGTCCAACGCGGTCCACCATACCCCGGATCAGACCGAGGTGCGGGTGGAGTGGCGTCAGGATGAGCGCGCTCGTCCCACGCTCACCGTGGCGGATAACGGTCTCGGAATCGCCAGTTATCATCTGCCCCGGTTGACGGAAAAATATTATCGGGTGTCGTTTCAGCAGGGGACGGGCCGGGGCGGTCGGGAGTATCAGGGAACCGGCCTGGGACTGGCCCTGGTGAAGGAAGCCATGGAGCGGGCACAAGGAAAATTGGAGATTGTCAGTCAGGCGGGCATTGGCACTCGGTTTTTATGTCGATTTCCTCCTGTTGCGATGGATTGATGCTCATCGTTGAGTGTCATGAGTGTCGGATTACCCTTTAACCCAATGAGCCGAAGGAGATTTTCATGAGTAAAATGCTGGATGCGATCCTCCCCCCCATGCCCGCCTTTCTGGATATGGTCAGCGAGCAGGCCGAATTGCTGTCCAAATGCATGCTGATCGCCGTGGATTGTTTGACCGATCCGACTCCGATTCGCTTTCAGGCGTTGGCCGATATCGATGACAAAGCCAAAGAGTTGCGTCAGCGTCATCTGGACAAGTTGAGCGATTCGTTCTCCACCCCCATCGATCGCGCCGATCTGGTGCAGGCGATCAACACCCTGGAGATTCCCGTGGAAACCATGCGGGAGGCGGTCGAAGAGATGCGCGCCCTGCAAGTCACCTCGGACAACTATTGCCTGGAAATGGCCGTGGTGCTGCGGGAAGCCGCCTCCGCGTTGCATCGGGGCTACTCCAAGCTTTCCACCAATCCGGGTCAGGCCGATCCCGATGCCCTGATGGGTATGCAGTGTCCCACCAGTGTGGATCAGGTTTATCGCAAGGCGGTCGCCAAGCTTTTCACCATCGACGAGGCCGTGAAGGAAGGGATCGCCAAGGATGAGGAGGCCCACATCGCCGCCTTCATCCATACCGTGGAGATTCTCAAACGGCGTGAGGCTTATCGTCATCTGCGTAATATTTCCGCACAGATGGGACAGGCTGCGGCGGTGTTGCACAGCATCGTCATGCAACACGGATAATCTTTACACGGGTTTCACAATGCTTTGATGTAACAGTGCAAAATTTTAACAGTTCTGGGAGGGAACTTTCTCCCTCTCAGAACTGCTGGAGGAAATTAATATCTTTTATTATTTTTAATAAATTTTTATATGCTGAATACCGCTGTAAAAATTTTTAGTCATTAAAATTTTGTTTGTGTCGCCAGTTGCTCGCGAGGGATTTAATAGATCCTTAATATAGGCTTCATATGATGTTAACAATACCCCATTAAAATTGATCACGATTGTTTAATGGATCGTTGGCAGGAGCTTAACAAGACCTGAATAAACGATCAAAGATGGCGGATAAAATCGGTTTTGGCACCATTCATTTTCAGGCGAAGAGGGTACACAATCATGGGAAACAGAATGTACGAGACACTCAACAGGTCGGGAGAGGTGAAGCACGATGGATAACACTACCATTATGATGATGATGTGGACCGCGATCATCGTGGTGCTCATCTTCGACTTCACCAACGGGTTTCATGACGCATCGAACATCACCGGGACCATCATCGCCTCCCGCGCCATGACTCCCATCCAGGCGGCCATTCTGACGGGCGTGTTTCACTTCATCGGGCCTCTGCTCGGTGGCACGGCCGTGGCCAACACCATCGGCAAGTTCGTCAAGATCGACGACCTGAACGCCAACATGTCGTTGATGATCTTGCTATGCGGCATTTTCGGGTCGATCTTCTGGAACATGTTCACCTGGTGGTTCGGACTGCCCTCCTCCTCCTCCCACGCCCTGGTGGGTGGTGTGGCGGGTGCCGTGCTTTTCGCCGCCGGTGCCAACCACGTCATGTGGGGTTGGGAAGATCTGATCATGAAGGGCAAGATGTCCGGCGTCATGAAGGTGGTGCTTTCCTTGTTTGTGTCACCCATTCTCGGTTTCTGGTTGGCGTGGATCTTCCAGAAGATCGTGCGACGACTGGTGGCCAACGCCAAGCCGCGCGTGGATGGCTTCTTCAAATATTCCCAGTGGGTCAGTGCGGCGGCCCTGTCGTTCTCCCACGGCACCAATGATGCGCAAAAGAGCATGGGTATCATCTCCCTGGCTCTGTTGTTGGGCGGCAGCATCGACAAGTTCTACGTGCCGACCTGGGTGATCTGGATCTGTGCGGCCCTGATCACGGCGGGCAACATGTTCGGCGGATGGCGCATCGTGCGTACCGTTGGTTTCGGCATCTTCCGCGTCCGTCCCATCCACTCCTTCAATGCCCAGTTGACGGCTGCCGCTGTCATCTTCGGTGCCGCCTCGATGGGCGCGCCGGTTTCCACCACCCACGTGGCCAGCTCCAGCATCATGGGTGTCGGCACCGCCGAACAGCCCAGAGCGGTCAAGTGGCGCAAGGGTAAAGAGATCTTTGCGACCTGGGTGCTCACCATTCCCGGCTCCGGCCTGGTGGGTGGTTTGACCTATCTGCTGGCCGATATGCTCACTGGCGTCAGCGGCATCCGCTGATCCGGTCAAGAAATACCAACAGACGCGAATCCAACATACAGATCAGTTCACTAAGGAGAGTTTCATGAGCGGTGGTTCTTCCCCCTTCACCAAGATGCTGGACAATGTTTTTCCGCGTATTCCCCCGTTTCTGGATATGGTCGGCCTTCAGGCGGAGTTGTTGGCCAAAGGCATGACCGTGGCGGTGGATTATCTTTCTTCGGCCTCGACCTCCAAGTTTCACGAGATCATGATCGTCGAAACCCAGGCCAAAGAGCTGCGGGTGAAGCATCTGGATATTCTCAACAATGCCTTCTCCACCCCGATCGATCGCGAAGATGTGTTGCGTTCCATCATCACCCTCGAATTGCCGGTCAGCTCGATCCGGGTCGTCGTCGAGGAGATGGAAGCCCTGAAGATCAAGACCGACAACCATATGCTGGAAATGGCGGTGGTGTTGCGTGACTCCGCCGTGGCTCTGCAGCGTGGCTTCTCCAAGCTGGATACCGTCCCGGCCCAGGCCGAGCCGGATGCCCAGGTGGGTTTGCAGTGTCTGTCCAACGTGGACAAGGTTTACCGCAAAGCCCTGACCAGCCTCTATTCCATCGACGATGATCTGGCCAAAATGCGCGCCCATGCCGATGGTGCCGAAATCCAGGCCATGATGCATGTCGTCGAGATGCTCAAGCGTCGTGAAATCTATCGTCATCTGCGCAACATCGCCGGCAAGATGAACGATACCGCCTCGGTGCTCCATGGCATCGTGATTCAGATCAGCTAGTTTTCTGCGGATCTGACACATTCGGTCGGACTGTTTCGAGCCCCGGCCCTCTTCCAAGAGGGTCGGGGTTTATCATTTGTTAATCCGCTGTTCATCAATCATTCATGGGATCGTCATTTACCGTTAACAGCCTGCTGCTACAGTGGTTTCCAATACACAGGATAAACCATTGGCCGAACATGTCGGCACACTCAGGAGGCTTTACCATGACGACCCGCTTCATTCCCGCCACCGGGGATCCCCTCTCGAAGATGCCGACCCCCGGGCTTGTTTCCATGCCGGAACTGTTTGGATTGCTGATCGATCAGTCGCGTCTGACCGAGCGGATGGCGATCCTGATGGAAGAGTATCTGCAATTCGGCGATCCGGATCTGATCGCGAACATTCAGCGACTGGAGAGCGAAGGGGTCTTCTTGCGCAAGCGCAATGTGGAGTGGCTCAAGGGGCTGAATGGCGCGCCTCTGGATCGGGATGCCCTGATGCAGGCCTGTTTTTTCGCCGAGGCGGTGCAAGGGGTTCTGGCCGGCATCGTGACGGATATGGATACGATGGGCATGCCGGCGGAGTGGTCCATTCTGGAGATGGCGGTGCAACTGCGTCATACGGTCGAACGGTTGCGGATCGGCCATGAAAAGCTGATCTACGCCCCCGCCGAGGTGATCGCCGAAGTCGAGGCGATCCTCAAGATGAGAAAATCCATGGAAAAAAGTTATCGCGCCGCGTTGGCCAGACTGCTCGACAGCGCGGATCAGCCGGATCAGAACTTCAACAATCCGGATGGGATTCGGCGCATTTTCCATGTGTTCCGGCATCGTGAACTCTATCGCCGTTTCCGGGATGGAGGGATCGAGATTGCCAATTGTGGACGGGTGTTGCAGGATATTGCTCGACAGTTTGTGTGATCCTCGGTTTCAGAGGGTTCATGGGGGGTCCATGGATCCAACAAACACTTCGACAAAAGGGTAACGACGCATGAAATTCAAATTATTGACCATCTCCGTCACCATGTCCGCTGGCTTGCTGGCCGGGTTGCTCTCCACTGCCGAGGCCCGCACGATGATTCAGAACAAGGGATCGGATACCCTGGTCAACGTGGCCCAGGCGTGGGCCGAGGCCTATCAGAAGATCAAGCCGGATGTGGCCGTGGCCGTCACCGGAGGCGGTTCCGGAACCGGCATCGCCGCCATGATCAACGGTACGGTGGATCTGGCCAACTCCAGCCGCTCCATGAAGGAAAAAGAGATCGGCGAAGCCAAGAAAAATGGCATCACCCCCATCGAGCATCTGGTGGGATACGATGCCCTGGCGATCTTCGTCCACAAGGACAATCCGATGAAGTCGATCACCATCAAGCAGTTGGCCGACATCTACGGGGATGACGGCCCCGTGACCAAATGGAGTCAGTTGGGCTTGACGGTTCCCGGATGCAAGAACGATCAGATCATTGTGGTCAGCCGTCAGAACAACTCGGGCACCTACATGTATTTCCAGGAGGCGGTGCTCGGCGAGGGCAAGGATTTCCGGCTCGGCACCAAGGATATGCACGGCTCCAAGGATGTGGTCGATCTGGTGGAAAAGACCCCCTGCGCCATCGGTTACAGCGGTCTGGCGTATGACTCGCCCCATGTGAAAAAACCCCCGGTCGCCAAGGATGACAAGGCTACGCCGGTCGAAGCCAATATGGAAAATGCCGTCTCCCGGCTCTATCCGATCGCCCGGCCTCTGTTCATGTATACCAAGGGCGAGCCTGCCGGCGAGGTCAAGAGCTATCTCGATTGGATCAAGACCGATGAGGGGCAGTGCATCATTCAGGACAAGGGCTATGCCCCGATCCGCACGGTGAAATGCGTCAAGAAATAAAGGTTCCTCCGTCCGACTGTTCATCCGGTTGACCAGGAACCGGAAGGTCGGGTGTGCCGGGCCATTCGGCTGACCGATGGGCAAGCATCGGTCAGTCGGATGGCTTTTCGGCGGTCCGCTGCCTAAAGTGTCCGGATTGATCGATTGAGTGAACAGGATTTTTGTTGGAACAAACCGGGTGAACCGGTTTTTATTATCACACGCGCTTATAAACGGAGTACGAGATGCCCATTTATGAAAAAAGGTTGCAACAGGATCTCAATCAAATTCGTCAGGCCGTCGCGTCCATGGGCGATGGTGTGGAGAATGCCTTGAAAAATGCGGTTCAGGCTTTGCTCTCCGGGAACGAAGCCCTGGCCAATATGACCATTTTGATGGATTACCCTCTGGATCGCCAATGTTTGGATCTGGATCGGTTGTGTCATTCGTTCATTGCCCGTCATCTGCCGAGTGCGGGGCATTTGCGGATGATCTCCTCTTCCATGCGCATGATTTACGATCTGGAACGGATTGCCGATTATGCGGTGAACATTTGTCGGGAAACCCTCGACCTGCCCAATCCGCCGACGGGCGTGCTCAAGCAGGAGTTGGAAAACATGGCTTCGGCCTCCCGTACCATGCTGCGTCAGTCTCTGACCGCCTTCGCGGAAGAGAATGTGGGATTGGCCAAAAGCACCATGCAGATCAATGGACAATTGGGCCAGGGACTGGAAAAGGCCATCCGGGATCTGATCGCGGAAGGGGACAGCCAGACCGGGCACTCCCGCGAGGTGATGGATCTGTATGTGATTTTCACCATGCTGGAACGGGTGGGCAATCGGGCCACCAACCTGTGTGAGGAGATCGTGTTCTGGTTGACCGGAGAGATGCCGCCCGCCAAGGAGATCAACATTCTGTTCCTCGACGAGGAGAATAGTGCCTTGGGATTGATGGCCGAGGCGATGGCCAAAAAAGGGTATGAGAAGAATTGTCATTTCTTCAGTGCCGGTCGTTATCCGACCCGTGAACCCAATCCGCAGATGGTGGAGTTCATGCGTTCCATCGGCTTCGATCTCTCCCGGAGTCAGCCGCAAGCCCTCGACAAGATCGAACTGGACAAAATGGATCTGATCATCAGTTTGCAAGGTCCGGTGCGCTCGTTTGTCCCCCGTCCCTCGTTCCACAGCACCTTTTTGGATTGGGATGTGGGTGCCCTGCCGGATGCGGATGATCGGGTTGCCGCCAACCGCCGTTACGAGGAGATCTATCGGGAACTGGCCGTCCAACTGCGGCAATTGATGGATATTATCACAGGCCGGGAGGTGCTGTGAACATGAACCCATCCCAGGCTGATGACGCCTTTGATGCCAGAGACAAAAACTGGTATATCGACAAGGCCTTCGAAACGTTGATGTTCATCTGTGGCATTTCGGCCATTGTGTTTGTGGTCGGTATTTTTCTCTTCGTGTTCAAGGAGGGGATGGGGTTCATCATTCACGACATGAATGTGGGTGAGTTTTTCTTGTCGCCCAAGTGGCGGCCCACCTCGTTGAACCAGCCCA
>JADGBU010000075.1:0-2526 GCA_015231295.1 Magnetococcales bacterium
CACATCAAGGGCTTCGCCCTTGGATCCCACCAGGGGCCAATGGCCCCTGGACCCCACCAGTCGGGATTCCATACCAAAAAAAAACGGGAACAGGGGCAGATAGATACCCCTGTTCCCGAATTTCATCAACCGCTCAGATGGTGAGGGCCCGCATGCTGGCCAACACCGGCTCCCAGGTGGAACTGGGCTTGTTGAGACGTTTTTCCACAAAAGCGGCGTGATAAACCGCCCCTTCCGCATAACGCAAATCTCCGCGATCCAGGGCGGCCTTGGCCTTTTCACCCTGAACAGCGGTCTCTTCTCCGGCTTCCGCCACGCTCCGCCAGTAGGCCAACGCCTCTTGACGGTTGACGAATCGCTCCGTCTGCGCCGACGCTTCGGCCAAAGAGGCAATCCGCACCCCATTGCGTCCGAAGGTCATGGTCCAGCCGCTGGCTGCCCAGGCACGAGATTCGGCGATGGCCTGATCCAATTGCTTGACGATTTCCGACTTGTTCATGGTTTCTTCTCCTTGATCATCAATCCATGCCCATGTCGATATACCCGGTGGGGCAGATCTCGGCGCAAATGTGACAGCCCACGCAACGCTCATAGACGGTGAACATCACCTCGCCTTCGGGATTGCCCGGGAAGCGGGTGATGGCGTGCTGGGGACAGAACAGCATGCATTGGTTGCATTCAAAACACATACCGCAACTCATGCAGCGACCCGATTCGGCGGCGGCGTCGGTGCGAGACAACGGCACCAGCACCTCGCGCCAGGATCCTTTGACGATCTCGGGATGATCCAGCCTGCGCTTCTTTTGCGGGGTCGGCACAAAGTAATCCGACTTGAGCTTTTCGAAGCGAACCACATCCCGACGACCGGGCTTGGGAGGCAACGGCAGACCACGCAGCATCAGGTCCATGGCTTCGGCGGCCTTGCGCCCGTGTCCGATGGCCGTGGTCAACAGGGTGATGCTCACCGCGTCGCCACCACCGAAGACATTGGTCATGCCTTCGACCTTCTGATTGTGATCGACCTTGAGCCAGGGCGTACCACCGGTGGACTGCTCCAGACCGGTCATATCGGTGGTTTGTCCGATGGAGGCGACCACCTGATCCACATCCAGCACGAACTCGGTGCCGGGCTGGGCCTTGAACCGGAAGAAGGGAATCGGATGATTCCATCCATCCTCGCCCTTCTCCTTCTTGACCATCTGGATGCATTTGAGTCCCTGCACCGCATCCCCGTTACGCAGCACTTCCAGGGTTCCGGCCTGATAGACCACATGCGTCCCTTCGGTCACGGCTTCGTCGAACTCATAAGCCGAGCATTTCATCTCTTCCCGAGGCACGCCGGAGATCAAGGTGGCCTTTTGCGCACCGAGGCGCAGGGCCAACCGTGCCACATCCATGGCCACATCGCCATCGCCGATCACCGCCACATGGCGGCCAACCGGCATGTCGTGACCTTCCATCTCGAAGCGACGCAGGAAATCGATGGCATTGGTGACGTTCGGGCCATCGGCTCCGGGGATGGGAAGCCCGCGCCCTTTCTGCGCGCCCACGGCCAGGAACACCCCGTCGAAATCCCGGCTCAGTTGATCCAGGGAGATATCCACGCCGATGCGCACATTGCACCGCAGCTCCACCCCGAGATCGAGAATCCGCTGACATTCGGCTTCCAGCACTTCGCGGCTCACCCGATAGCCCATGATGCCGTAGCGCATCATGCCGCCCGGCTTGTCACTGGCTTCGAACATCACCACATCGTGCCCGCGCAACGCCATCTGATAGGCGCAGGAGAAACCGCCGGGACCGGATCCGACCACGGCGATTTTCTTGCCGGTTTTCTTTTCCGGTTTGGGATAGGCGAGATTCTTCTCGATGCCGTATTCACCGATGGCCTGTTCCACCGCATTGATGTGGATGGTCTCATCGCGGAATTGACGGTTGCACGCCCCCTGACACGGAGCCGGGCAGACCCGCCCCATCACGGCGGGAAAGGGGTTGGCCTTGGTGAGACGACGGAAAGCCGCCTCCCAGGGATCCGGGCCATCTTTCCAGGTGCCCCGGATCAGGTTGTGATACCCACGGATATCTTCTCCGGCGGGGCAGGCGTTGGAGCAGGGAGGCAGCCGTTCCACATAGGTGGGACACTTGCCGCTGCGGTCGCCGTAGGCCACCACCCGGTCCAGCCCCTCCTCGATGGAGAACGGACTGAAGACCCACTCCATGGCGGAACGGTATATGGGATTGGTATCGGTCATTGCGCTCCCCCGTCAGAACCGGATGTGGGCGGACTGGTTGAACGACACGCGCGCATGACGATAGTTGTCGATCATGAATTTGTCAAACGGCAGGCCGGTCTCTTCGAAGAAGCGTTTCCAGCCGATGCGGTCGATCCATTCTCCGAGACGTTCCCAATCGCGACCACCGGCCTTGTAGGCGGCGAGAATGCGACGAAGCAGATCGCTCACTTCGGGCCAGCGGGGCGGATTGTTGGGCAGGCCATGGGCGACCAGTTTCATGTTGGCGGGTTTG
>JADGBU010000075.1:2831-15628 GCA_015231295.1 Magnetococcales bacterium
AGGTGGTGAGACGGACCCGGTTGGGCATCTCTTCGTGGGCGAAGTCGTGGAACAGGGAATCCATGATGCTCTTGGCCACGCCCGAGGCGTCCACGGCGGGGATGTCGCAGTGGAGCCAGCCCTGGGTGTGCGCGATGGCACTCACCGAGGGACCGGTGCCACCCACCGGATGACCGGAGGCTTCCAAAGCGGCGATCAGTGGATCGACGTTGGCGGCGTTGGCGATCATGAACTCCACATTGTTGCGCACGGTCCAACGCAGATACCCTTCCGCATAGCGGTCGGCCAGATCGCACAGACGACGAACGATATCCACCGTCACCTGACGATGGGTGGCGGCGCGGACCGTGAAGAGCACATCACCGCTTTCGGCGACATGTTTCAGCACGCCGGGACGGGGCCGTTCGTGATATTTCCATTTTCCATAGTTTTTCTGGCTGACGGGATGAAGAAATTCGTCAACAGCATGGGGACCGTTCTCGACGGTCTTCCAGGTACGTTCGGTAGCCATGGGTAAAGCATCTCCCTGAAGGATCAATGGATCTTGGTTATGGTCGCGATTGGATACCGATCAAGCGGCATCCCGGTCTTCGTCGGCGACATAGGTTCCGGCCTTGAAGAACGGATTGTCGCGGGGATGAGAAACCATCTCCACGCTGGCTTCCAGGCCCACGGCATCGAGGAACTGCTGAATGCCGACCCGTTCGATGCACTCGCCGATCCGCTCGTGGTCGAGACCATTTTCCGACCAGTAGTCGATCATGCGATCCACCAGTTCGATGAAGGCGTCCATATCCTCTTCCGTCTCCATCTTCATGAAGGGCACCATGACCGAGCCCAACATGTTCCCCACCTTCAGATGACCCTTGCCGCCCACCAGCAGGGTGATACCACGGTCGTCACCCGGAGAAAGGGCTTTCGGCATGACATTCAGGCAGTGCATGCAGCGCACGCAATCCCGGTTGTCGATGATCATCTTGCGGCCTTGCAGGGTGATGGCCTTGGTGGGGCAGCGGCTGACGACGTTGTTGACCAGATAATCCAGTCCTTTGGCGTCGATAAATTTTTCCACTTCCGCTTCATCGATCTTGATATCGTCGCGCCAGGTGCCGATCACCGAATAGTCGCTGCGCTGAATGCTGTTGGTGCAGTCGTTCGGACAACCGGAGAACTTGAATTTGGCCTTATAGGGCAGTTGCGGACGGTGGGTGAGATCGGAGTAGTAGGAGAGCACCTTCTCATGGGCGTGCAGGGTATCGTAACAAGCCTGCTCGCAGCGGGCCGGTCCGATGCAGGAGAGACCGGTACGCACCGTGGCACCGGCTCCACCCAGATCCCAACCCAACTGGTTGAGTTCGTCGAAGCATGCCTGGACGTGCTCCGCCTTGATGCCCTGGAGTTGCAGATTGCCGGTCTGGCCATGCATGGAAAGCAGACCCGAACCATATTTTTCCCAGATATCACAGATTTCACGGAGGGCTTTGGTGCTGTAGTGCAGTCCCGGAGCCGGCTGAACGCGCACGGTGTGAAACTCGGTGGCTTCGGGGAACTTGTCGCTGATCATGCTGTAACGGCTGATGATGCCCGCGCCGTAACCATGCACGCCGACCACGCCTCCTTTCCAGTACCCCATGCGGGTCTCGTAGGAGTAGTTCAGTTGATCGAGCACGCCGCGCACCATGGTCTTGCCCGTGCGTTGCGCCGTCTCCTTGAAACCCTTGATGAAACTCGGCCAAGGGCCATTTTCCAAATCGTCCAGCATAGGCGTTGGATTGAGTTGAAACGATTCGTTGTTTTTTTGTTCTTGCTCGCTCATTAGGTCACTCCCGTGATTCTCATGGAAAACTCAAGATGACACATAATATGGATTCTAATTTTTCCCCGTCCACCAATTTCTGGTCGATCTCCGAATAGAGTCAACAGTATATCAGGAAGTTCCAATATTTCATTATAAATAATTTCTATATAGAGTTATATTAAAATTTTTTGCTCAAGCTCGCTTTATTTTATGCAGGATCCTCATCAATCAAAGTGATCGGCCCCGGACCACTTTTCATGCGTGAAGAGTGCTCATTCCCGGGCTTTCCGGGAGTGCGCCGCCACCCAAAAACCAGAATAAAGCCTTGGGCAGAGCGCGCCTCATGACCAATGTCACCGTTTGTTACAATCGACAAATCCTTTTATGGCACTGCAACATAAAGCTTCGAACCGCTCATCCTGGTCGCGGCGACCGTCAGGCACCGCTGCGGCGCGAATCGCACCATCAAAAAACGCAAAAAAGTGCCCTCTCGCACGCCCCGCCCAACCGGCAACGACCCCGACGCGGGGGTCATTCTGCGCTCTGATCCCGACGCGTTTCGTGCCGTCGCTGCTCGCTGCGCATCGCCTCCTCCAGACAGAGGGCCTCCCGTTCCAGCACCGGTATCCAGCCCGCCGCCTCGCGACTCTCCCCCCGCTCCCCGATCGCCTCGATGGCCCGGGCGCAACGCGCCAACGCCAACGCGCCCAACTGGGCCCCGGCCCCATGCAGCATGTGCGCCACCCGGATCAACTCCGCGACCTCTCCCGCCTCCAAGGCCTGTCGGATCAATCGAATCCGCTGCGGCAACAACTCCAGAAACTGCGCAATCAAAGCATCGAACTCTCCGGCCAGCACCCCGCGCAGCCGCGAGAACCGCTCCCGATCCAGCGTCACCGCCGACTGCTCCTCCCCATCGCCGGTCAAGCCGGCCAGGGGTTCCTCGTGGGTCAGCCAACGCAGGATCGCCGACTGAATCCCGCGCCGCGTCACCGGCTTGGCCAGATAGTCGTCCATGCCCGCCGCCAGACACCGTTCCCGATCCTCCTGCAACGCATAAGCGGTCATGGCCACGATCGGCAGGTGACGATCCTGTCTCGACTCCCGCTCCCGAATGGCCCGACAGGCGGCGTAACCATCCATCTCCGGCATCTGACAATCCATGAAAATCAAATCGAAACTGGAGCGCTCCAGAATTTCCAAAGCCTGACGGCCACTTTCCGCGAACTCCACATGCAGATCGAACCGCTTGAGCATCCCCCGCAACACCGCCCGATTGATCGGATCATCCTCGGCCACCAGAATCCGCGCCCCACGCGCGAAACCGGGATCCTCCAGGAGGGAGGCATCGGCAGCGGAGCGTTCCGGAGGATCGCAGATCACCATCGGCAGCAGCACCACAAAACGACTCCCCACGCCGGGGGTGCTTTCCACCTCGATTCGTCCATGCATCAACTCCACCAGTTTGCGGGTGATGGCCAGCCCCAGACCGCTCCCTCCATAGCGTCGGCTGGTGGAACGATCGGCCTGTTCGAAGGCCTGGAACAATCGGGCAAACTGTTCTTGTGAAATGCCCACGCCCGTATCCCGCACCTCGAAGCGGATGACACGCCCCATTGTCGGATCGCTCAGGGGGGTGGCCGACAGGGTGACGCGCCCTTTTGGGGTGAACTTCACGGCGTTGGAGAGCAGATTGACCAGAATCTGACGCAGACGGGTCGGATCTCCCAGAATCCAGTCCGGCAGATTGTCGGCGATGCTGGGGTGGAAATCGATCTCCCGTTTTCCGGCGAACCCCTTGAACAACCAGGAGAGATCCCGCAACAAGGCATGAGGATCGACGGGAATCGACTCCAGGAGCAGACGGTCGGCCTCGATCTTGGAATAGTCGAGCACATCGTCGATGATGGACAGCAGACTCCGGCCCGCCGTGAGCAGACTCTGCACATACTCCCGGCCCGGATCGGCCATATCGAGTTCCGCCAGCAGTTCGGCCATGCCGATCATCCCGTTGAGGGGCGTGCGGATCTCATGGCTCATGGTGGCCAGATAGGCACTTTTGGTCTTGTTGGCCTCTTCGGCGTCGAGTCGCGCCTGGATGAGGGCCCGTTTGCGCGCCTGAAGGGTCAGATGGGTCGAAACCCGCGCCGCGACGATCGCCGGTCGGATCGGCTTGGTGATGAAATCCACCGCGCCCAGGACAAACCCTTTGGCCTCGTCCTGCTCGGAATCCATGGCCGTGATGAAGATGACCGGAATCTCCGCCAGCAGGGGCTGCTCCTTGATTCGGCGACACACGTCGAATCCGGTGAGATGGGGCATGACCACATCCAGCAAAATCATCTCCGGGTGGGGGGCGGTGGCCAGAATCCGCAACGCCTGCTCCCCGGAGGTGGCCACGAACACCTGCGCCAAATATTTCAGCGCGTGTCCGAGCACCTGAAGATTGTGCTGCTCGTCATCGACGATCAAAATGCGAGGCAAGCCGTTCTGGCTCATGCCGTGATCCCTTGTCAAGAGAACAGGTCGAAACAATCATTTCCATCACGGGGACGCCAAAAAACAATTCTTCTTTCCCCACCGCCGCCACGCTCACCCCTCCTCACGCAGCACCGCCTGACGCAATTCATCCAGCGTTCGCAACGCCTCCTCGGCGGCAAAGGCGGCGATCTGCACCTCCAACCGGGCCACCCGGGCGGACTCGTGACCCGACAGCGTGGCGACCAACTCCGGAAAGCGATCCAGTGCGGTGAAATCCCCGGTTTCGAGCAGCCGGCTCATCCGCCGACACTGCTCCGCAAACGCCTCCCGATCCACCGGAGCGGTGGGCATTTTTCCATCCTGTCCGCTCTCTTCCGGGGGCAACGCCGCCACGCCGGACAAAGTGGCTTCCAAGGTATCGATCAACAACGTGACATCCTGGATCCTGGCTTCACCCCGCGTCAAGGCTCCATCCAATGCCCGCGCCAACGTCCCCAGTTCGACCATGCCCAGATTGCCCGCCAAACCCTTCAGACCATGGACCAACGTTTTGATCTCATCCAGGCGTCCCTGCTCCCAGGCGACGTGGATGCGCCGACCCATCTCGCGATAATCCTGAAAAAAACGCTCCAGCGAAAGCCGCAACAGACGACGATTGCCATGCACCAAACGCAACGCCCGGGAGAGATCGATCCCCGGCAACCCCTCCTCCGGCAACGCCCCCACCGCACCCGCCAGAGGCACCCTTCGTTCCGCGTCCGATCCGTCTCCGCGTCCGGCCTGCGCCGCGATCCCGTTTCCGGTTTCATCCCCGCCTTCGGCCTCATCCTCTCCAGAACTCCGGGGGGCGATCCATTGCGCCACCTTGGAAAAAAAACGCTCCGGATCGAGAGGCTTGGCCAGATGATCGTTCATGCCCGCCTCCAGGCAACTGCGTCGATCCTCTTCCAGGGCATGCGCGGTCATGGCGATGATCGGCCATTCGGAACGCCCGGGCAGTTGACGAATCGCGCGGGTGGCCTCCAGACCGTTGAGACCCGGCATCTGGATATCCATCAGCACCAGGTCGAACGACTCCGCGCCGGCCCGTTCGACGGCGCGCCAGCCATCCTCGGCCTCCGTGACCCGCAGCCCATACCCTTCCAGAAAGGCCGTGGCGATCTCCCGGTTCAAAGAGATGTCATCGACCAGGAGCACCCGCGCCCCCCGAATCCGTTTCAGCACCGCCGCGTCGGGTTGCCAGAGGGGTTGCGCCTCCAAAGCGATCTCCCACTCCGTTTCTCCGCCCCTCTCCCGCTCTTCGATCCGCCCCGACGACCAGGGCAGCCAAACGGTGAAACGACTGCCGACCCCTTCCCGACTCTCCACCTCGATCCGTCCACCCATGGCCTCCACCAATCGGGCGCAGATCGCCAGTCCCAAACCCGTGCCCCCGTGACGACGGGCATGGGAGATGTCGGCCTGATGAAACGGAGTGAACAACTTTTCCAACTGATCCGGTCGCAAGCCGATGCCGCTATCCTCCACCGAAAACCGGACCCACAGTCGCGCATCCCGCTCCCCGGCGCACGCTTCCGGCTTTCGGTCCACCTCCACCACCAGCCGCACCGAACCCCGGGCGGTGAACTTGATGGCGTTGGAGAGCAAATTGAGCATCACCTGTCGCAGTCGCAGCGGATCCCCCGTCAGGATCCACGCCTCTCCTTCGTCCGCTTCCAGTCGGAAGGCGAGCCCTTTTTCGGCGGCTCGGGGAGCCATCAGGCTCACGATCTCCCGCATCACGCTCCGCAGCGAAAAGGGAATGCTCTCTATGCGCAACGCTCCGGCTTCGATCTTGGAAAAGTCGAGAATGTCATCGATGATGCCCAGCAGGGCGTGGGCGGCACTCTGGATGGTGGTCAGCGACTGATGATGGCGAGGAGACGGCTGATCGCGCAGCATCAGATGACACAAGCCGATGATGGCATTCATCGGGGTTCGGATTTCGTGGCTCATGTTGGCCAGAAAGAGACTCTTGGCCTGATTGGCCTCATCGGCGCGGCTTTTGGCCTCTTCCAGATCCCGGGTTCGCTCTCGCACCCGGCTTTCCAGTTCGGTTTTGGCCTGGAGCATCACGGCGTTTTCGCTCTGGATGGCCCGTTCCTTGTCGCGACGCAAAATATTGATGTGGTCCACCAACGCCAAAGACAAAAAGGCCGCCTCCAGCCAGATGCCGATCCGTCCGCCCCAGATGGTCCAGAACTCGGTGGGCATGAAGCCGAAATAACGACCCAGACTGATGGCAAATCCGGCCAGCATGAAAATCCAGCCAAGAATCAAGAACCGGGCCCGATCCTGACCCCGCCACCACACCCAGATGCCGATCAAAGGCATGCCGGGCAGCATCACGCCGCAAACCATTAACAGTCCCTGCAACGCGATCATCTTGAATCCGGCAATCACCAGCCCCATGGTCAGGGCGATCGACACCATGAACACGAGCAACAGACGATCAATATACGGAGCCATCCGGGCCGAATCGAGAAACGCCCGCGCAAACTGCACCCCAAACAGCAGCGACAACTGGATCGAGATCGTCGGTATCTGCTCGGTCAGCACGATCGATTCCGGGTAGAGGTAACGATGACCCAACCCCATGATCGCCACCGTCGCCGAGGCATAGCCGCCGATATAGGCGACATACCAGATGTAGACCCGCATCCGGGTGAAGAAAAAAATGAAAAAATTATAAAACACCATAAAAAAAAGACCGCCCAGATAGATCCCGATCCACAGGCCATTGCGATCCCGATAGGCAAAAAATTCATCCGGACTCCAGAGCACCAAATCGCCGTCGATGAAGCCCACCTGCTCGAAAGCCAGCCGGATCAGAATCACGCTACGCTCGAAGGGTTCGCTGGTCAAAGGCACCACCGGGAGTTCGAAGGCGATGGGATGTTCCCGAAGATGGCGACGATCCCCCAGATGCCAAACCGTCACCGGACGATTCGGGGTGATGTGGTAAAGATCGAGATAATCGAGGGTGGGACTGGCGGTTTGCAGAAACCAGCGTTTGGATTGACTCTCGGGATTGATCACCTCCAGTCGCAGCCACCACGCCGAGGCGGAAACCCCGCGACTGGTGATGGCACCTACCGGTCGGAATCGCTGGATCGCTTCAGGAGAGGAGAGCTCTTCGGGGGTCAGGGTTCGGGAGGGGTCTTCCAGAATCCGAAGAAAGGGCGTGGCAGAACGACCATCCAATCGGCCATCGAGAGACAAAAGAGGAACGCTCTCTGCGGCCAGGGCATGATTGACGCCGACGATCACACACCAGACCGCCCAAACCCACCGCAACACTCCGGGTCGTCTGGTCACATTCGGTTCAATCCACGCCTTTGCTCTTGAGGAAGGGAGTGTAATGCATATCCACCTTCATGATATGTTCGATCAGCCAGATTTTGGCAAAGGCCAACAGATCGATGGCCACCGAAAACTCGCCGGCCTCGAACCGTCGGATCAATCCGACCACGGCTTCGAGCAATTTTTTATGTTCCCGCACATGGGCCTCCGTATCGGGATAGCCGTAGCGGGCGAAATAGTTCTCCTCCCGTTGAAAATGGAACACGGTATAATCCGCCAACTCCTGAAGCAAAGGACCGAGCACCTCTCGTCCTTCTCCTTCTTTCATGGCGTGGTGGAGACGATTGACCATATCCACCAGTTTCCGATGATCCGAGTCCACCTCCCGGATGCCGGTGGCCAGGCTGTCGTCCCAGGGGAAGAACGGACGATACTCCACCGCGACTTCGCTCTCTCCCAGATAAAACCGATCCAGCAGCAAAAAAAACAGTGTGCGCTGTTGCAGATGATCGATCAAGCCCTTTTCGGCCTGGGCACTGCCCGCCTTTCCGGAAGCGGCGACCTGTTGCGCCAACTCTTCCGCATGCCGGAACAACGCCTCTCCCTTCCGGACGATCTCCTGGAACAGCGGCGCGGATCCAAACGGATGCCGTTCCCCATCCCGCAGCCATTGCAGACAACGACTCCCGAGGCGTGCCGTCTCCCCGGGCTCCAGAGGCTGGCGACCGCTGATGGCCAACTCCAACCGGCTCTGCAACAACAGAAACTCCTCCTTGAAGGCGCGAACATCAAACAGCGGCGGCACCTGATCCAGATCGAGCCGGGTGGCGTAGAAGCTGTTGATCATATCCTGGAAAACGGCCCCCAGTCGATCGAACTGAGCCGCCGAACCGCGCATCAGCAGCGCGGTATGACTGGCCTGTTCCACATGTTCCCGCACCAGCACCGAGGCGTCACGGGTTTTGCGGGTCGATTCGAGAATCGCCTGCACCCGCATCAACGCCTCGTTGGTATCGCTGGCCGCAAGCTGGGCCGCATGCGCCACGTCGGAGGAGGAACGGGCGATCTCCGTGGTGCCGAGCTTCACCTCATCGGCGGAACGGGAGACATCGAACACTGCCTGCATCAGGCGTTCGGTGCCCTGAGCCACGGAGCCGGTGGCGGTGGAGATGTGTTCCATATCCCGGCCAATGCCGAGGGTGGTCTCCATCTGGCCATTGACGGCATCGGAGATTTCGGTCGTGGCCGAGGTGATCCGCTCGATGCTGGAGACGATCTCGCGATTGGAGTCGGCCACGGCCTGAGTGGCCTGTCTGATCTCCAGGGTGCGATCGAGAATCAGACGGGTGGCGGCGGCGGTTTTCTGGGCCAGATCCTTCATTTCGTTGGCCACCACCGCGAAGCCTCGTCCCGCCTCTCCGGCACCGGCGGCCTCGATGGAGGCGTTCAGGGCGAGCAGTTTGGTCTGATCGGCGATGGTATCGATGATCTCCACCACCTGACTGATCTCGTGACTGGCGTCGGAGAGGCGCACCATGATCGATTCGCTGTCATGGGCGTGACCGCTGGTGCGTTCGGACTCCTGGGCGGCGGCTTCGCACTGACGGCGGATGGTCTCCAGCGAGTCGTTCATCTCCCCCACGGCGAGGTAGGCGTTACGCACCGAATCATCGACCTCGGTCATGTTGCGGCTGACCGCTCCCAGATCTCCCTTGATGTGTTCGGAGATGGTGGCCAACTCGGCGATGGAGACACTGGCCTGTTCCACTCCGGAGGCGATGGTCAACACGTTGTGCGAAACCTGGGCCGACGCCTCCGCGATACCGGTCAGATTCTCCATGGTCTCCTGCACCGATCCGGCCACCCGTTCGATCTCGTCGGCGAGCAGATCGTTCTGGGTCGAGACGACCGACACATTTTCCCGGGAATTTTCCGCATCGGTACGGAGCAGGCCACGCATTTTCATCATTTCGGAGGCGCAGGCGGTCAGATTGCCGGCATGCAGGGCCATGATCTTCTGCAAGGACTCCTCGCGACCGGCACCGTTTTGCAGTCGCCCGACCAGCACACGCAGTTCCGGAGCCATCCCCTGGTCAGAGAGCGGCTCTCCTTTCTGCCACGCCGCCAGAATCGCTTCGGTTCTCCGCTGCCAGTGTCGCGTCAACCACACTCCCGTCATCGCCAGCAGCACGCCCACGCCCGACCCGAGCCACGCACGGAGGTCCGTCAGCGGTCGCGCCTCCCCGAACGGAAACCATACCATCGCGATGCACAGCACCATCAGGGCAACCAGAACGCCACCCAGTCGCCATTGAAACGACCATGATGATCCAAACGATTTCATTATTCTTCTCCCGGAACTGTTGCCGGATACGGCCCCCCCCGGTAACGGACGACTGGCAAGATCTCTGTTCTACTCCATTCGTCCGACATAAGAAACCAAAAAATCCATTAATGGTTGCTAAAAAGTTGCTGGAAGATTGCCGAAATATGGATATAATCGTGTTCACTTTGCAAGCTATGCATTTTTCATCCGGATACCCTCTTTTTTTCTCGCCGTGATGGTCCAGGAGCGCATTTTCATGTCCTCTGCTCTGCCGCTGATCGGTCTATTGGAAGACGATGCCAGCATGCGTCTCCTGATGACCTCCTATCTCGAAAAATCGGGATTTCGCGTTTTCGCCTGCGACACGGCCACCACCTTTCTCGCCACCTTCGAACGGGAACACCCGGATTGCATTCTGCTGGATCTGAGCCTGCCGGATGAGGATGGTCTGGTGGTCGTCCGCAAGATTCGCTATCACTCGGATCTGCCCCTGTTCATCGTCTCGGCGCGCCACAGCGAACAGGATCGGCTGGCGGGACTCGAACTGGGCGCGGATGACTACATCACCAAACCCTTCCACCCTCGGGAGCTGGTGGCGCGGATTCACAACCGGCTGCAGCGACAGACCCGAATCCGACCGAATCCGGACACCCCGACCGGTGGAGGCGACTCCTCGCTGCATTTTCGCGGCTTCACCCTGGATCTGGGCCGACGGATCCTCACCAACCGACAGGGCTCCCGGATCGAGCTGACCCGAGGGGAGTTCAACGCCCTGGCGACCCTGGTGCGGGCCAAAGGCAACGTGGTCTCCCGCGACCAGTTGAAAGATGCCGTATCCCGTCGTCTGGATCCCCCCAACGATCACGGCGTGAATGCGATCATCTGCCGTTTGCGTCGCAAGCTCGACCCCTGGAACCAGGAGATGCCCCTGATCCGCACCGTCTCCGGCTTCGGTTATCAACTGGACGCCGAGTTGCCATCCGTGACGGAGTGAACAGTCGGGCTGGTCGGGATTGCCTTCCCGCCCAGCCATGAATTAAAGTGCCTGCACAGCCGTCCAATTCCGTGCCACTCATTTATATATAGCGAAGAGAAGCGACCCCCCCCATGAACGACCCCCTCCCGCCGACCGGTCCCGACTCCGGATCCTGCCACGCGCCGGATGGCTTCGTGGCGGAATGGGACCATCAGGGCAACGGCTCCTGGCGCGCTCCAGACGGATCCCACGGCAAATGGCGCGCCGACGGCTCCTCCAGTGCCACGGATGAGACCGGCCACATTCAGATTCAGCGACTGGCGGACGGTTCGGGCCGCATGAAGGCCAAAGATGGCGGCAACGCCAGTTGGGACTCGGAGGGCAACGGACAATGGAGCACCCCCCAGGGTGCCCGTGGACGCTTTCACGCCGACGGCTCGGGGAGCATTCACCATCCGGACGGCGCGGTGGAAAGCTGGAATCTCTTCGGAGAGATCACCTGCATCACGCCCGACGGGGTGGAGTTCTCCCCCCAGGCGCGACAACTCGGCTGCTTTCCCCGCCCGGACGGCTCGGAAGATCGCTTCGCCGCAGACGGCACCACCACCCATCTGGGCCCGGAAGGGGATACGCTCGTTCACCATTCGGACGGCTCCTGGAGTTGGCACCATCCCCGATGGGGAGAGGTGCGCGGCGATTTCGCAGGCCGGATCGCCGCCATCGACCCGACCGATCGCCGGATGATCACCCGACATCCCGACGGCGGCCTCGAATGGCAACGCGGCGCGGAGCGATTCTGGCTCGGAACCGATGGCCGGGGAGGCTGGTCGCAAGGGACAGAGGCGTCCGGATGGCATCATCCGGATGGCACCTGCCTGCACGGACGGCCTCACCATCCGTGGATCTGGCGTGATGCATCGGGCAACGTCGGCTGGTGGGATGAAGCGGGCAACCAGGGCGGACACCATCGACAAGGCCTTCTCTGGAGCCTCCATGCCGATGGCTCCGGTCTCTTCGCCGACGCCGCCCTGAGCCTCACCTGGAATCGAACCGGTCACGGGAGTTGGCGCCATCGCCGCCGCGCCATCACCGGCACCCTGAATCCGGACCAGCAGAGCGGTCTGCTGATCACGCTACCCGATCCCCCCCAATCCTGGCAGGCCACCCCCTCCGGAGAACTGGAACACCCGGACGACCGTCACGAAGCCTGGGAAGCGCACCAATACACCCTTCTGACTTCGGATGGTGCCATCGGTGTGCTCCTGGCCGATGGTTCTGGCTCCTGGTCCACGCCCGACGGGATGCTCGATTCCTGGAGTTCGGAAGCGGAACATCGGATCACGCACGGCGATGGATCCTTCGAACGACTCCACCCGGACGGCTCCTGGGAGTGGCACACGCCGGAGGGCTCCACCCGGCTGTCGCCGGAAGAGAGCCTGCCCCTCGACGACAGGGCGCAACGAGGGTTCGATCCGGGAATCGACGCGACTCCGCCCACCGTCCAGGCCACGCTCAGTCGGCTTCAGGCCGAGGCGCGCCGGGCTCTGCTCACCGCTCAGGCCCGCACCGTCCGTCTGCGCCATCGACTGACCCAACTCCGCCTGCCCCCGCTCCAGGAAAGATCGCCCGAGCCCGAGCCGATCTTTCTCGCCGCGCAAGCCGAGGCCGATGCCCGCATGCAACTGGGCCGGGCACGGCTCCATCAGACCGCCTTCCTACTGCTGCGGCATCAACTGGAACGGTACGGACGCCGCCCCCGTTCGCGACTGGCCGCCGCTCACTCGGAACCGTGACCCGAACGGGGATGAAACCGGGCATGCACCTGTTTCAACCGTTCGTTGGCCACATGCGTATAGATTTCGGTGGTGGAGACA
>JADGBU010000076.1:0-5697 GCA_015231295.1 Magnetococcales bacterium
GCAGAATGGTCAACACGTCGATGCTGGCGCAGCCACCCAGACCCATCAAAAACAGTTCCATGGGACGGACGCCCATATTGCGACCTCCGGCCTCCTGACTGCCATCCATGACCACCGTGTGACCGGAACCGGACTCACCAAGCATTTGAATGCCCTCGATGAGCCTTACGCGCGATGTGACTTTCCCCATGGGGGTCTCCTTGGTAAAGTGAAACACAAATTTCAGACAAAATAGATGGTGCAAGCCTGGCGGCCTTTTGGCAAGATGTCATGACAATGACGACCCCTGACAAAACCGCTCCAACCCGCGCCCGAATCGAGGCTAAGCAAAATGGAAGAACTCAGTTCAAAAAGCAAGGTAACGCAACTCGAAGCTCTGCTCTCTGGCCGGGAGGGGGAACGTCATGCCGTCATTTTGCAGGACTTTCCCGATCCGGACGCGATCGCCTGCGGCTTTGCCTATCTTCTGCTGGCCGCCGAACGGGGCATCCAGGCGGAGCTGATCTACGGCGGACGCATCAGCCATCAGGAAAATATCGCCCTGATCAACCTGCTGGAAATCCAGGTGACGGAGTGGACCACGGACATTCCCGCCAATTATTTCCAGGGCGCGGTATTCGTGGACAATCAAGGCACCACCAGCAACCTCGTGGATCGCCTGGAACATGCGGGCGTCCCGGTCCTGGCGGTGGTGGATCATCATGATCATCAGACCCGTCTCAACGCGCCGCTCTACTCCGACATCCGTCCGGTCGGGGCCTGCGCCTCGATCTTTGCCCACTATCTGTCCGAGGGTGCCCTGCCGCTGCGCCCCTCCAAGCCGGAACACCGGCGTCTGGCCACCGCGTTGATGCACGGCATCATCAGCGAAACCAACTCGATGCTCCTGGCTCAACCCTTCGATTTCACCGCCGCCGCCTTTCTGCAGCCCTTCTACGACATCGATCTGTTGATGGATATTCTCCATCAACGTCGCAGTCACAAGGTGATGGAGGTGATCCGGCTGGCTCTGGCCAATCGGGTGATCAAGGCGGGTCTGTGTCTTTCCGGCGTGGGCTATCTGCGAGGCGAGGATCGGGATGCCATTCCCCAGGCCGCCGACTTTCTGCTCACCGAGGATACGGTCCATACCGCCGTGGTCTACGGCATCGTCTCCATGGCGGACGGGGCCGAGAGCATTCACGGCTCGCTGCGCACCAGTCGCAACAGCCTGAGTCCCGACGCCTTCCTCAAGGAGGTTCTGGGCCGCACCGAACAGGGAATCTTCTACGGCGGCGGCAAGGCCGGAGCCGGAGGATTCGAAATCTCCTTGGGCTTTCTCTCCGGCAGCGACAGCGAAGAGTTGGCGACGATCAAATGGAATGCCTTCGATGTCAAGATTCGCAAAAAATTCTTCAAAAAAATCGGGATGGAGGAAAAATAGGTGTACACGCCCAAGCCCCGCTGGCTCAAGGTCAAGGCTCCCGGATCCCCGGAATATCGCCGGATTCAGGCCCTGACCGAGCGTCTGCGTCTGGAAACCGTCTGTCAATCGGCCAACTGTCCCAACATCGGCGACTGCTGGCACGCGGGCGGCGCGGCTTTCATGATTCTCGGGGCGTTGTGTACCCGCTCCTGCGGCTTTTGCGACGTGAAAACCGGACGCCCCGCCTCTCCGGATCCCGAGGAGCCGCAACGGTTGGCCGAGGCGGTGGTCACGATGGGATTGCGTTATGTCGTCATCACCTCCGTCACCCGGGACGACCTGCCCGATGGCGGAGCCGGACAGTTCGCGGCCTGCGTGGAGGCGATCCGCGCTCGGGATGAGGCCATCCGGGTGGAGTTGCTGATTCCGGACTTCCGGGGAGCCACAGAACCGCTCGATCGGGTTTTGTTCAGCCGTCCCGCCGTGCTGAACCACAATATCGAAACCGTCCCCAGACTCTATCCCCTGGTGCGTCCGGCTGCCGACTATGCGGGCTCCCTGGCTCTGCTGGCCAGGGCGGCGGCTCATGGGGGGGATCATCGGATCAAGTCCGGCATCATGCTCGGACTGGGAGAAGAAGAATCGGAGGTGTTGGAGGTGCTCGGGGCGTTGCGTCGGGTTGGGGTCGATTCTCTGACCATCGGGCAATATCTGGCTCCGAGTCGCCAGCATTTACCGGTGGTGCGCTATTGGACTCCGGAGGCGTTTCGGCAGTTGGGAGAACAGGCTTTGGGCATGGGCTTTCTGAGTGTCGAGAGTCATCCTTTGGCCCGCTCCTCGTTCCACGCCGAACGGGTATTTCACGCCCCTCCAGGATTTTGACCACAAGCGAACGTCCCAAGGGCTTTGCCCTTGGATCCCACCAGGGGGATAATCCCCCTGGACCCATAAAACAAATAAAGTTGTCAGGTCTCTGACGAAAATGCCGAGTGGATCCGGCGAAATGAAATGATACCGCTCTGAAAGGTGTCAAGCGCGGATCCGACCGTCACTCAGGACAGTACGGACCCGGCTTGGCGACACGGGGAACAACCGATTCTATGCCGAACCACCCGCCACGGATGAACGACGAATCTTCTTGCGCAGACGACGGACCGCTTCGGCCTTTTTCCGACGCTTGCGTTCGGAAGGTTTCTCGAAGAATTTCCGTTTCTTCATTTCCCTGAACATGCCTTCCCGGATCATTTTCTTTTTCAGAACCCGAATGGCCTGATCCACATTATTGTCGTAAACGTCAATCCTCACGAAAGATCACTCCTCCTTTGTTTTTGAAACCGGATGATGGGTCTCTTGCCAACTTTTGTTCCACACATATGGGAACGTTAAAATCTCGCCATGATAATGGAATCACCACACAAGATCAACCTTTCATCCACAACGGGATGCGGTTTCTCTCCGATTCACGGTTTTCGGGCTGGCGGTGCGGCGGATTCCCCTTTCGCCGGGATCTGCACCGCCATGAACAGCGGATCTCCCCCCCGTTGCATCAGCAGCAGCAGGGTCTGACCCGGTTCGAGCTTGCCGACGGCAGCACGGAAATCGGCCACGGATTTCAGCGGTTTCCGGTTGAGTTCCTGGATCAGGTCGCCGGGGCGCACCCCGGCATGCTCTGCCGGAGAACCATTTTCCACCGACGCCACCACCAGACCGTTGACCTCGGCCGACAGTTCCAGCCGCTCCCGCCACTCCGCCGAAAGCGGTTGCACGACCACGCCCAACAGATTGCGCTCGCGGGTCACGCCGCCTCCCTGCTCCGGAGCGGACTCTTCTTCGTCCTCATCATTCATGGTGGCGATCACCACTTCCACACTCTTGGAACTGCCGTTACGCACCACCTCCATGGTGACTTTCTTGTTGACCGGGGTTTCGGCCACGATGGCCGGAAGCTCTTTCATGCGTCCCACGTCGTGACCATCGAAGCGCACGATCACGTCACCGGCCTTCACGCCTGCGGCTTCCGCCGGGCTTTTGGGCTCCACGCTGGCGACCAGGGCTCCGCGTTGCGCGCCGATTCCCAGGGCTTCGGCCAACTCTTTGGTGACGGTCTGGATACGCACGCCCAACCAGCCCCGCGTCACCTTGCCGGAGGCGCGCAACTGGGTCACGATCGACTTGGCCATATTGACCGGAATGGCGAATCCGATCCCCATATTCCCCCCGGAACGGGAGAAGATGGCGGTATTGATGCCGATCACCTCGCCTTGCAGATTGAACAGCGGCCCGCCGGAGTTGCCGGGATTGATGGCGGCATCGGTTTGCAGAAAGTTGTCATAGGGTCCGCTGCCGATGCTGCGACCACGGGCGGAGATGATCCCGACCGTGACCGAGGCCTCCAGACCGAAGGGATTGCCGATGGCCACCACCCAGGATCCCACCTCGGCCTGATCCGAATCTCCGAGGGTGGCCACGGGCAATTTGCCATCGGTTTTGATGCGGATCAGGGCCAGATCGCTTTTGGCATCGCGCCCGACCACCGTTGCCGTGAACTCCCGCTCGTCGGAGAGCCGGACCAGAATTTCGTCCGCATCCGCCACCACATGATGATTGGTCAGAATAAAACCGGCCTCGTCGATGATCACCCCGGAGCCGAGACTGCCGGAGGGTTGCTGCTGATCGGGGCCCTGCTCGAAGAAACGCCGCAGCAACTCATCGAGCGGGGCGTCGCCCTGGGGCTGGGACTGCCGGGGCAGGCTCTTCTCCTGACGCGACAGATGCCGGTTGGTCTGGGTGGAGCTGATATTCACCACCACCGGCTGGAGTTTCTTGACCAGCGGCACCAGATCCGGCAGGGTCGCGGCCCCGACGGGCATGGCGAGTCCCAGAGTCAGAACCAGCCCCAGAATGCCCCACCAGGGAGCCAGCCGCCGCATGATCATGGAAGATATCCCTTTTGATGCCGATCAGGAGAGAAAACTGGGAGGCGCGGGATTGTGACACATATCCGCAGAGAGGACTTCCACCACCACCGGTCCGCCATCCCGCCCGTGACGCGCCGAGCGTCGTTGCAGCCAATAGAAGGTAAGTGCCAACGACACAAAGCCCACCAGCGCGGAAAAGGCTTCGATATCGACGCTCCAGCCCAGGGTTTGGATCAGGAACCGGGCCCAGGAGACCATGGCGAACAGCACCACCAGCGGCAGGATGTAGACCAGAAACGAGGCGCGCAGAAAGGTACGTTCGGAGATTTCGATGAAAACCCGCTCGCCGACCCGGGCATGACAGGCATTCCGGGCGCGAATCTTGATGGAACGCTGACCCAGACCTCCGGAGAGCACGGTGCAGGTATTGGAGTTGTGACAGGTGCCGCACATTTTCTGTCGCTGGCCGCTCACCACGGCGAAATCACCTTCCAGGGCCACGACGATTCCTTCTTCACGAATCATTTTCTGGTGCCCCGTCCGTTGAGGGTCAGCAAAGGAGTTCCTGGTATTCAACATGATCCGCAGCTTCCACGGTGGCAGGCATGGCCTCGGCAAGGATCGTTCCCGCGATGATGGCCGGAATCCCGAAGCGGAGCAACCGATCCAGCAACCGCTCCCGGGGGGAGGTGATCTTTTCGTTGCGAATGGCCATCATCACCGACTGGGTGAAGGTTTCGGACTCGAACCAGGGGAGTTGACCGGCCAACACGTCACGAATCTGGGCCAGATGCCCCATGGTGCGACAACAATGATCGCAATGGATCAGATGTCTGGCCACATGCCCGACAATGATCCGATCGAGTTCGTCATCCAGGAAAGCCGAAACCAGTTCCGGATTGCACTCTTGATTGGATTGACTCATCGCCCATGCCCCCTTGCTTGATGATGACCCGTAGAGAATCCATATGAATTTCTATCCTGAAGATAGGCCTGCATACGATCCATGATCTCCTGTCGGCTGCGATAGATACGGGAGCGCACGGTGCCGATGGGACAATGCAACGCCTTGGCGATCTCCTCGTAGGAGTGCCCCTCCACATCCCGCATCTGGATGGCCCGCCGCATCTGTTCGGGCAGGGCATCGATGGCCTGACGCAAATTGTTCATCATCTCCTGCCGCAAGATCAGGCGTTCCGGAGTTTCGTGATTGCGCAACTGAGGGGCCATGCGTTCCGAGTCTTCCAACTCCTCGTCGGACATGGGCAACCCCCGCTCCTTGGACAGCAGGTGATTTTTCCCCGTATTCACCGCAATCCGGTAGAGCCAGGTGTAAAACGCCGACTCGCCACGAAACTTCTCCAGGGCCCGATA
>JADGBU010000076.1:5821-6852 GCA_015231295.1 Magnetococcales bacterium
GGCCTTATTATCCCCTTTTTGGGCATGGGCCACAAGGAGGCGATCCGCGTCATCGCTTACCGGTTGGCCAGTCTCGTCATCGCTCACGCGTTCGGGCTCCACATCTTTTCCGACATCCGGGCTGAACATCATTAAACACCAAAACGGCGCAACGATTCAACCTTCGCCTCTCGGGGGGATCCCGAAACCGCCTGCAACACCCCGACGCGCGCCAAACATCCATTATACGCCACAACCGATCCGCTTCTCAATGTTTTCCACGCGGGCAACGGCCAGGAAATCAACCGCCTTCCTCCATCATCCGGGCTCATTTGCAGGCGTCATCGTCACCCCTGCAACATCATATCTTGACAGATCACGCAACCTGCTCAAAATTAATACCCATGTCCACTTTCATTCAATCCCGTCCACTCACCGCCGATTTCGTGATCATCGGTGCCGGAGTCGCCGGTCTGGATCTGGCCCTGCGTCTGGCCGGCCACGGCGACGTGTTGATGCTCACCAAGGCTGCCGCCGGTGAGTCCAACAGCTACTATGCCCAAGGCGGCATCGCGGCGGTGCTCGACCCTGCCGACGACCTGGATTCCCACATCGCCGATACCCTGGTGGCCGGAGCCGGTCTCTGTCACGAGGATACGGTGCGTCAGGTGGTGGAACACGGTCCCCGTTCCATCCGTCGTCTGCTGGATCTGGGTGCCCCCTTCACCCGGGAGAGCCAGGGTGGCTTTCACCTCACCAAAGAGGGCGGACACTCCACCCGTCGGGTCATTCACACCGCAGACGCCACCGGACGCGCCGTGGTGGAAATTCTGCTGGAACGGGCGCAACAGCATCCCCGCATTCGCATTCTCGCCGATCACATGGCGATCGATCTGGTCACGTCGCGCAAAATGGGCATCTTCGCCCCCGGACAGGCCAATCGTTGCCTCGGCTGCTACGCCCTCGACATCCCCACCGGACGGGTGATCACCGTACAGGCCCGCTTCACCATTCTGGCCTCGGGCGGAGCCGGCAAGGTCTATCGTTACACC
>JADGBU010000076.1:6960-15510 GCA_015231295.1 Magnetococcales bacterium
GCGGTGCGCGGCGAAGGCGGCATCCTGGTGATGAAAAACGGCGAACCCTTCATGAAACGTCACCATGCCAGTGCCGACCTCGCCCCGAGGGATATCGTCGCACGGGCCATCGACTACGAAATGAAACGCTCCGGCGATCCTTGCGTCTATCTGGATATCACCGCCAAAGGGAAAACCTTCATCGAGGAGCATTTCCCCAACATCCACAAAAAATGTCTGGAGTTGGGTATCGACATGACCTCGGAACCGATTCCCGTGGTGCCTGCCGCCCACTACACCTGCGGCGGCGTGGTCACGAATCTCGAAGGCCGTACCGATCTCGACGGACTCTTCGCCATCGGCGAGGTGAGCCATACCGGATTGCATGGAGCCAATCGTCTGGCCTCCAACAGTCTGCTGGAGTGTCTGGTCTTCTCCGAGGCCGCCGGCACCACCATGCTCAACGCCATGCGGGAACGGCCCCGTTTCTCCCAACCCGATATTCCACTCTGGGACAGCTTCGACTGTCACCCCTGTCTGGAAGCGGTGCTGATCTCCCACAACTGGGATGAGATCCGACGCTTCATGGGCAACTATGTGGGCATCGTGCGTTCCAACCGGCGTCTGGCCAGTGCCCGACGCCGCATCGAACTGGTGCAGCAGGAGATCAACGAATACTACTGGAACTGCCGCATCTCCCAGGATCTCCTGGAGTTGCGCAACATCGCCCTGGTGGCCTCGCTGATCATCCGTTCCGCCATTCACCGTCAGGAGAGCCGGGGACTTCACTACACCACCGACTATCCCAATCGCAATGACGAATCCTGGTGCCGGGATACGATTCTGCCCATCAACGCCCAGTGATCTTTATCCGATCAGACCGAGCAGCCGTCGCAAAGTTCATTGTGACAAGCAGAACCCTGGGGGAAGAATCCCCCAGACCCCCTCTTTTTTTCAATGAATTACCGCTCGGTCAGGGCCGGATCCATGAAATTCAGGAACGGATAGAACAGATAATCGAGCACCGAACGCTGCCCGGTATGAATCGCACAACGCACCACCATCCCCGGAAAAAGCCGATAATTCATCCGTCCCTTCTCGAAATAGGCCTTTTCGGTCTCCACCCGCACCTTGTAATAGGGCACCCCCTCCTTGGTGGCCAGGGCATCCGGACTGATCTGCACCACCGTGCCCGCGAGTTTGCCGAAACGAGAAGCGTCGGATGAGGTCAACGTGACGAAGGCGGTCTGCCCCACATTCACATAGCCGATGTCCTGAATCGGCAATTTGGCCTCGACCACCAGACGATCCTCACCGGGCACCAGATCCATCGCCGTGCCACCCGGAGGAATCACCCCCCCTTCCGTCACCATATAAAGCGTCTTGACCACCCCATCCACCGGCGCGGTCAACACGGTACGCGACAGATTGTTCTGAAATTTCTGCAATCGCACCGTCAACTCCGTCATCTGACGACGATTTTCCGCCAATTTTTCCCGCGCGGCCTCCTCGAACTCATGCCCCACCGCCGCCAGATTGGCCTGAGCCTCCTTGAACGCCGCCTCGGCGCGCAACTGCGCCATGCCATCCTCCTCGATGGCACTCTTGATCTGATGCGTCTCCTTGAGCAGATCCAGATGGGAATAACGGTTGGTGATATCCTGTTCCAACAGCTTGGTGCTGATCGTGACCTGCTCTTCCACCAGACTCAACCGTTTTTTATTGTTCTTGATGCGCGCCTGAATCTCCTGAACCGCCTGTCGATGACCCGCCATGCTCTCCCGCAATCCGGCGAGCTTTTCGGTACGACGATGGCGATTGCTGGCGAACAGCTCCTCGGCGCGCTTCACCAGATCCGGATGATTCTGTTTCAGCGCGGCGGCAAACGTGGCGACTTCGGCTCCACTGGCCTCGGCCTGCAACCGGATGTTGTCCACCTCCAGCGAGGCGAGACGGGCGGAAAGCTCCCCCACATCCGCGTCGCTGGCGACATTTTCCAGCTCCACCAGGGGTTGCCCCTTGCGGACCACCTCGCCTTCCTTCACCAGGATGCGACGGATCACCCCCCCTTCCAGATGCTGCACCTGCTTGATCTGCGTCGAGGGAATCACCTCTCCCTGGGCGAAACTCACCACGTCGAGCATGCCCCACGATCCCCAGACCACCAGCCCCACGATCAGCAGCACAAACAGCAGCACCACCAGATGATGGGTCCACCCCACTCCGTCATCGATTCCATCGGGCTCGACCGTACCGGCTTGCTGCGTCATGCCGTGACCTCCGGAGTCCGGGCCGCCTTGATCCGCAATTCGGGAACCGGCTTCCGATCGAGATTGAGCACCAGATCCGCGCCCCGGATCAGGGTGGCATCGTGAGAAAAGACGATCACCGTGCGACCGGTGCGGGCCATGCGACTCAAAACCGCCGTCACCGCCTCCCGTCCCGGCAGATCCATGCCTTCGAGGGGTTCATCGAACACCGCGATCCGACACTCTCCGCCCAAGGCGCGCGCCAAAGCCAGACGCTTGCGAATCCCCATGGCCAGATGCGTCCCCCCATTCACCAACGGCGTATCCAACCCCTGGGGAGAGTCGTGAAGAAAACGGGCCAATCCGGCCTCGGCGATGGCGGCATTCATCGCCTCATCGCTCCATTCGGGTTGCAGCGTGGTCAGATTGTCCCGAATGGTCCCCTCGACGAACGACGGCTCCTGGGGCAGATAGACCACCTGACGCCGCCACCAGGACAAGGCCAACTGATCGAGATTGACCCCATCGACCAGAATCTGACCCCGGGTCGGTTCCAGCAAGCCCATCAGAATCCGGGCCAGAGTGGTCTTGCCGGTGCCATTGGCCCCGGAAACCACCAGAGAAGCCCCCGGAGCCAGCGTCAAGGTAAGTGCCTCGAACAGCGGATCGGAGCCATCCTCATGAGCGAAGGCGATCTCCTTAAGCTCCAGGCGTCCCGAGAACTGTTTCACCTGGGCTCCGCCGGACCGTTCCAGGGGGAGCCGGGAAAAGGCTCCCAAGGTTTCCATGGCGCGGCGCGCCTCGGCCAGGGCCGCGCCCAACTGCGCGAATCGCAAGATCGGCGCCATGGCCCGCGCGGCCAGAATGTTGGCCCCGATCAGCAGACCCACATCCATCTCTCCGGCCACCACCAGACGCGCCCCCTCGGCGATGACAAAAACGCTCATCAGTGCGCCCAGAGATTGGGTCGCGGTCTGAATCAGCTCCCGTCGCGACTCGACACGCCGCTGAAAATGAATCGACGCGCTGTAACGGCTCCGGAAACGGCTGCGCAACAGGTCGCCGGCATTGAACGCGCGCACCGCGTCCACGGCCCGCATCACCGATCCGCTCAGAGCTCCGGCTTCGGAGCTGGCCTGGGCGTGCTCCCGGAGCAGACCGCGCAAAAAAGGATGACCCAGAATCGATACCAGAAAGGCCAGCGACAGAAAACCGCTGGCCACCCAACCCAAAGGCGGTTGCAACAGAAACAGCACCCCGACGAATACCAGAGCGAACGGGACATCCAGCAGGGCCACGAGATTGGCCGGACCATGACTGCGCCCCACCACGCCGGGACTGGCGACGATCTCCCGTTGGGCCGCCGCGCCGAGATGGTCGATGCTGCCCGCGCGGGTGGCGATGACCCGCTCGAACAGGCGCACCCCAAGCTGATAATCGGGACGGACCGTCACGCCCTGGGCCAGTTTCATGCGCGCCTGACGAAAGCCGAACTCCATGACCACCGCAAGGATCACCCCTGCGGTAAGCGTGACCAGCGTGGAGTCCAGGCCATGGGAGACATAGCGGTTGAGCACCTGAATCACATACACCGACGAGGCCAGGCCGAGCAGATGAATGCACAGCGTGACCGCCAGGAGCTCAACCGCGAACAGCGGGCGGGAAAAAAACTGCTTGATCAGAACCGTCATGGAGCCGATTTTTGTGCCGCCGGTTTTTTGCTCTCGCTCTTGCCGGCACTTTTTCCGGCACTCTTGTCGGACGGGGCCGCCGATTTCTTGTCGGAGGCCTGACCGCTTTTCTTGTCATCGGCGGCCTTGGCGGGCTCCGGGGCGGCGGCGGGTTTCACACCGCTGACGACCGGGGGCAATGGATTGATCACTTCCGCCTTGGGCGCACCCTTGCCGGTTTCGAGCACGGAGGGCTCCAGGGCACCCATGGCCTGCAACAGGCTGAATCCGGCGATGATCACATCGGTATCGGCGGAGGCGGCATCGGAACGGGCATTGATGAGCGCGGTCTCGCCATTCAGGATATCGAGCAGGGTACGCTTGTCGAGCTTGCGCTCTTCGCGGGCCAGTTCGAGAAACTTCTGGGCGATGTTGGCCTGGCTGTTGAGCAGCTCGGCATTGGCGCGAGCGGTGTTGAGGTTGTGCCATGCGACCCGGGCCTGCTCTTCGATCAGGCGGCGGGTATCGTCATACCGACGTTGCGACGCTTCCAGATCCTGTCCGGCGGCGGAAACCCCGTTCAGGCCGGAGAGTCCCAGATTGAGCGGATAGGTCATCTCCACCTTGCCGAAGGTTTCATCTTCGAACTCGTCCACCCCCTGCACCTTGTCCTTGAACTTGTGCTCCACGATGCCGTTGACCGTGGGGAAAAAGTTGTTGCGCTCCACGCCCCGCTTCTGGGCCTTGAGCATATCGGCCACCAGACGCAGTTGATTCAACTGGGGATTTTTCTTGATCCCCATCGCCACCGCGTCATCCACGCTCTTGGGCAGATCCTTGAGGAACGATTCGTCCGGCGGGGAGCGCTTGAGAATTTCGACCGCCTCCCGCAAAAAGACGGTCCGCACCCGCTCTTCGGCCTGAGCCACGGCACCGGTGGCCTGCACCTCGCGGGCTCGCGCTCCGGCCAACTGGGTCTTGACCTGCAACACATCGGTGGAATAGCCCCGTCCCAGGGCCACGCGCACATCTTCGACTTCGCCCTGTTTCTTGATGTTCTCCACCGACTGACGGGCGAAACGCAGCACATTGTTGGTGCGACGCAGTTGATAATAGGCCGTGGCCGCGTCGAGAATCAGGTTTTGACGGGCGGTTTCCAGCGCGGCCAGACTCTGATCCTTCTGCAATCGGGCCACATCCACGGCGGCACCGGTCTTGCCGAAGTCCCAGAGCAGTTGCGTCAGACGCAAATCCAGCTCTCTGGACTCCATATCGGTGCTGGTGCCGGAGGATTTCTGCATGCGGCGTTCGTGACCATAGTGTCCGGTCAGATTCAGCGTGGGCAGATAACCGGCCTTGAACCGTTCCGACACCCGCTCCTCGCTGGCCGAGACATCGGCCTGGGCGGCCAGAATGCGATCGTGACGTTGCAAGATGCCCTCCACGGCCTCACGCAAGGACTCCGCGCGCGCATCTCCTTCCGGGATCAGGAACGCGACCAACGCCAACACGGCCACACGACAACAACGACCTACCTTCATGGGGACCACTCCTTCTCTCCGGTCATGCCTGCTTTGGATACCTGCACCCAGTCGCACATGCAAAGTTTGCACCAGTCACTTTTGATTCCATCACCCAAACGTCACATCCGTATGGGAAAATTGCGTCGCCGCCACATCGGTCAACTCCGCCAGCACGGTGATGCCATCGGCATTGGCCGTATTGGTATCATACAACACAAAGCTCTGCGCGTCGCCTTCTCCCGAATCCAGCGAGAAGCTCAAAAACGCCACATAATCGACCCCGGCGGCCACCCCGGCGGCAGAGGCCAAACCATCGAGCACCCCGCTCTGCTTGGCACTCTCCAGCTCTGCCAGCGAAGAGCCGGAATAGGCGATCTCGACATAATTGATCCCCGGCGCAAAAGTGCCCGGCTGCGACTGGATCGCGCCGAAATTGGCATCGATCAGCTTCAACCGATCCGCGCCCGAGGTGAAATCGGTGATCAGATCGGCCTCGGAGAAGGTCGCAGACCCCTCGGTCGGACTGGCGTACCGGAACAGATCCAACCCCTCCCCGCCGGTCAGGGTATCCTGTCCCGCCCCGCCGATCAGCAGATCCAGGCCGGAGCCGCCCACCAGATGATCCGAGCCCGCGCCGCCGGTCAGGGTATCCTCTCCGTTGCCACCCAACACCAGGGTGAACTTCGCATCGGCCAGACCGCTGACATCCAGATGATCGTTGGCGGTGCTGCCCGCCACGAGGTAGGCCGCGTCGGAACCCGTCACCTGCGCCAGTTGCGCCGCATCCGCCAGCAGATGACCCGGTGAACCGCTGGACAACAGCGCGTCATACCCCTGAATCTCGTCGATGCCCCGGGTCAGATCGATCCGGCTCTCCGGAGCGAAGAAGGTCAGACCCGTGGCGTTCACGGCGTTGGCGGTCAGGATGCCGGAGTCGATTTCGGCCAGCAACAGATCGGCACCCCCCGTGGGATGGCTGTGAATGCGCACCGCCACATCGGACAGATTCTCGAAGCTCAACACATCCCCGTCGCCTCCGCCATCGGCGATGCGATCCTCGCCATCGAAGGCGGTGGCATGATCCCAGACATATCGGCTGTCAGAGAGGCCACCAAAAAGAGTATCGTCCCCCCCGGTCGCCAACAACCGCTCGGCCCCGGTGATGGTCAAGGCCAGAGGCGCGAAATCTCCCGCCGCAACCGCCGTGGTGCCATCGCTGGTCAATTTGGCCAAAACTTGCGCGCCGTCGAAGATGTGGCTGTAGTCGTAGATCAGATACGAACCGGTGTCGGCGGCGTCATCCGAATCCACGAAGCGGACAAACGCGATATAGGAGTCATACCCTCCGATGGTGCCGCCGTTGTAGGCCGCGATCAGATCCCCGAACGCACTGCCCAACAGATAGCTGTCCAGCGCGCTATCCGTGATGGTCAGTTCCGCATAGTTGATCCCATCGACGAACGCCTGGGTGGTGCCGGAATAGAAGCTGCCGAAGGAGTCCTGATTCAGGGCGATCCGATCCCCTTCCGCCATGCTGAAATCCTCGATCACCGTGGCATCCGACACCGCATAGGCCGCCTCGTCATACGCCAGGAAGGTGAAACGATCGGCCCCGCTGCCACCGGTCAGTTGATCCGCCCCGCCCCCGCCGTTCAGAATATCATCCCCATCGCCGCCGAAAAGCTGATCCGCCCCGTTGCCATAAATCCCCGAGGTCAGATTGGCGGCGATCTCGTAAGAGGAGAAATAGACCCCCTCGTCGCCGTAGAGAATATCCTGACCCGCCAGACCCAGCAGGGTATCGTCACCGGCTCCACCTCGGATTTCGTTGTTGTTGGCGTCTCCGGTCAGGGTATCGTCCTCCGACGAGCCGAACAGATTCTCGAAATGGACCGCTCCAGCGGTGGTCAAGGAGTAACTTCCGGCGACACCGCCTCCGAAGAAGCCGAAATGAAGCCAGTCCGCACCGTCTCCGCCATCGAGTTGATCGACATCGTTGACCAGATCACCGCCCTCCAGATAAACCGCGTCATCCCCGCCGCCCAGGGTGACGATATCGTTGCCACTTCCCGGCATCACGTGGTCATCGCCGTCGCCACCCAGAATGGTATCCGCCCAACCGGTGCCGATGATCTGATCATCCCCGCTGGAGCCGACAATCCGGGTATCGATCAACGTATCGGTGAAAAAGGCCGGCGCGTTGAACGAATTGCTGGCGATGGAACCGGCGGTATTCTCGAACATCACGCTCTCGTTCTCGGCGGCGATGTAGTAGAAGGATCCTTCGCTGCCCAAAGACGACAGGATGCTGTAGACCGCCTCGTCGGATACCTGATAGGTGGAGCCGCCGATCACGATCTGTTCGATATTCGCGAAAGTCAAAGTGCCACCATTGGCGTCGGTCAAGGTCAGCCAGCCATTGTCCACGCCCCGGATGGCGAAATCCTCCAGATCGTCGAGCCCGCCATAGCCGATGGAGAGGGTATCGATTCCCGCGCCCCCGTCGATGGTATCCTCGAAGGCACCCGTTTTGTCGAGCACGTTGATGGTGTCATCCCCGCTGCCGCCCTGAATCACATCGCTGCCACCGCCGCCGCTGATCACGTCATCGGCGAGGCCACCCTGAAGCACATCGTTGGCACCGCTGCCGATCAGGGTCAGCGCGGTGGCGGTGAGATTCATGAAGTCGAACGCCGAAAGGCTGGAAGCCGTGACATTCACCAGAACCGCCAGATACTCCCCGGTATTCGTCACCCGAATGATGGCATCGGAGAGGTGATCGCCGCTCCCCTGGGAGAGGGTCAACGCCCCATAGGTCAAGCCGCCATCCAGGCCGATCCAGTCATCGGCGAGGGCGAAATCGGTGATGGTATCCGCCTCGGCAAGCGTCACTCCCCCCGAACCGCTCCGCACCACGAACAGATCGTTGCCCGCACCGCCGGTCAGGGTGTCGGCACCCGCCTCTCCATCGAGTTGATCGTCGCCGTCGCCGCTGGACCAATAGGTGATGTGAAACGACAAATCCCCGTCGGAGACATAACTCCCCTCGTCCCCGCTCAGGAAGTCGTCGCCCGCGCCGCCGTAGATCAGATCATCCCCACCGCCGCCCCGCAGATCGTTCACCCCGGA
>JADGBU010000077.1 GCA_015231295.1 Magnetococcales bacterium
ACATCCCAAGGGCTTCGCCCTTGGATCCCACCAGGGGCCAATGGCCCCTGGACCCCGATGCCTGCACCGTTCATTTTTTGCGGAGGTTGGTGCAATTTTTCTTGCAGGGGCAACTTATTGGACATCACGATAACTTGTTGAAATTGTATGGTTGCCGGGGTGGATGGCGATTGTTTGCATTAGGCATGTATTGGTTTGCGGACATGTCGCGCAGGAGTGATTGTTGGGAATTTGTTTTCAATTATAATGGGTTGTCTTGAAAATATTATTGGTCCGTTAATTGCAAATTAGTTTCGTGAATGCAGAAGATTTGTGAAAAGGTGTTCTGCGCCATGAATGGCTTCAGCAATCGAGGAAACCAGACGATGAGACTTCAAAACCGAGGCTTGCCATCCAACGATGATGGGCCGATCGTGCGGTTTGTCCCCCCGACCGAGTTTCGGCAGGAGGCGACCGAGTGGATGAGCGATGTCACCGATCAATTGACTCTGGTGGAGCGTCGGGGCGGAGACGACGCCCTGACCGATCACATTTCCCGCTCCATGGCCGCGTTTCACCGCATGGCCGCGCTGCGGGGACTCAACGAAGTGGCGGATCTGGCCCATAATGTGGCCATCGCCCTGGAACACGCGCCCGGCAAGCAGGATACCGCCAGACGGGTGGTGGCACTCTCCCTGGCGGCGGTGAGTCAGATTCAATGGATGCTCAACCCCTCGGTGGAAGGGGCGGGATACAATGCCCGGCGCATCGTCGATGGGTTGTTGCGCCAATGGTAACGCTGATCGCATGTCCGGATGGTGGTTTGGCAGCTCATTCGGCGCGACGGGTCGCGTCCGGGAAACGGATCTGCCGAGGGGGAGAAAGCATGAACGAAGAGATTTCCGACGCCATCGTCGAGTCGGTGCAGGATATCGTGAACGGATTGCTGGCCATGGAGGTTTCCCATGGCGTGCGTCACGCGGAAACCTCCCTGGAAATCCTGGAATCGGTGGAAGGTCTGTCGGTGATCCAGGAGATCAGTGCCGTGGTGGGATTTACCGGTGCCTTGCGGGGCGCGATTCTGCTGCAAGGCTCGATCACCACCGCGTTGCAACTCGTCGGAGCCCTGGTCGGTCGTCCGCTGGAAAGCCTCAACTCCGAATCTCTGGAGTTGGTCGGCGAATTGGCCGATCTGATCGCCGGTGGCATGCGTTCCCGGCTCTCTTCGCATGGCGCGCTCTCCATGACCCCCCCGATGGTGGTGGTGGGAAGCCGATACAGCCTGCACAACGCCCGCATCTTTTGTCGCTCCCGTCATTTTTTTCAGGTGCCCGGCGGCTCCTTCATCGTGGAGTGCCAGTATCTCAAGGACAGTGCCTGAGGCGAGTTCCCGCCCCATCTTCAAACCATTGAAAAAAAGAGGGGGTCTGGGGGATTCATCCCCCAGGGTTTTGACTGGACCGGATATGATTTTTATTTTTTTGATGCGGGGCGATTGTAAAAGCCCGCCTTGGTTTCGGGCGTTTATAGTTTAAGGCTATCGGATGTATATTAAAATAGTATTTGATTATGAAATGAATGCTCCGTTACCATGTAGCCCTGCCATGGTTGACGGATCCGTTCCGGGTTGTTGACCATGGATGCGAGGTGCGCTCTGCACCATCCACCGATCCCCAACATCCTGGAGTCATGGTCATGAACAAACCTTATCTTTCCGCCGCCAACGGCCACCCCATCGCCGACAATCAAAATACCATCACCGCCGGTCGTCGTGGTCCGGCGATGCTGCAGGATTGGTGGCTGATCGAAAAACTGGCCCATTTCGTCCGCGAACGGATCCCGGAACGGGTGGTCCACGCCAAAGGATCCGGAGCCTTCGGAACCCTCACCATCACCCAGGATATCACCCGCTACAGCAAGGCGGCGGTTTTTTCCCAGGTTGGCAAACAGACTCCGGCGTTTTTGCGCTTTTCCACCGTGGCCGGAGAACGGGGCGCGGCGGATGCGGAACGGGATGTGCGCGGCTTCGCTCTCAAGTTCTATACCGAAGAGGGCAACTGGGATGTGGTGGGCAACAACACTCCGGTTTTCTTCATTCGCGATCCGTTGAAGTTCGCCGATTTCATCCATAGCCAGAAACGGGATCCCAAAACCAATCTTCGCTCCAACGTGGCCGCCTGGGATTTCTGGACCCGTCACCCGGAAGCCCTGCATCAGGTGACGATCCTGATGTCGGATCGGGGCATCCCGCAGAACTATCGTCAGATGCACGGCTTCGGCAGCCACACCTACAGCTTCATCAACGCCAACGACGAACGGTTCTGGGTCAAGTTTCACTTCAAGTCGATGCAGGGCATCGCCAACTGGAGTGATGCCGAAGCGGCGGCGGTGGTTTCCGGGGATCGGGAGTCGGCGCAGCGGGATCTGTTCGGTGCCATCGAACGGGGGGATTATCCCAAGTGGCGGTTCTGCGTCCAGGTGATGCCGGAAGCCGAAGCCCAAACCTATCGCCTCAACCCCTTCGATCTGACCAAAGTGTGGCCCCACAAGGATTATCCCTTGATGGAAGTGGGCATTCTCGAACTGAACCGCAATCCGGAAAACTATTTCGCCGATGTGGAACAGGCCGCCTTCAGTCCGGCCAATCTGGTGCCGGGCATCGCCGCCTCCCCGGACAAGATGCTTCAGGGGCGTCTCTTCTCCTACGGCGATGCCCATCGTTATCGTCTGGGGATCAATCATCATCAGATTCCGGTCAACGCGCCCCGCTGTCCCTTCGCCCGCATGTTCCATCGGGATGGGGCGGGACGGGTGGATGGCAATCTGGGCGGCACGGTGAACTATGAACCCAATCGTCTGGGAGAGTTCCCCCAGGCCGTCGAAGGAGCCGAACCCCCTCTGGCCATGGAGGGTATGGTGGATCGTCATGACCACCGGGTGGATGAGGATTATTTTTCCCAGGCGGGCGCGTTGTTCCGTTTGATGAGCCCGGCGCAGCAACAGGCGTTGTGCGGCAATATCGCCCGTCACATCCGGGGGGTTCCCCAGGAGATCGTGGACAAGGCGTTGGCCCATTTCCATCAGGCCGATCCCGCCTATGCCGCCGGCGTGCAAGAGGCGATGCGACAAGCCTGACGCAGCCGATCCGATGAGAAAGTCCAAGGGCTTTGCCCTTGGATCCCACCAGGGGCCATTGGCCCCTGGACCCTATCGGGATCGCCTCCCGAAAGGGGAATGGATTGAGATAGCAACCACTCGATAAAATTGGTATTCAATCTGCATGTTTTTCTCCGGGATCACTGCCACAGGCCGTCGAGGCCGGGAACGAAGAGAAACATGGAGAAAATTTTACCCATCGAAACGTTGGCCGCTACCGTCGCCGACCTGAAACGCGCGGGTCGGCGGGTGGTTCACTGTCACGGCTGTTTCGATCTGCTGCATATTGGTCATTTGCGTTATTTTCAGCAGGCCAGGGCCTTCGGGGATCTGCTGGTCGTCACCCTGACCCCGGATCGTTTCGTGGACAAGGGGGCCAATCGCCCCGCCTTTCCCGAGGCGTTGCGCGCCGAAGCCCTGTCCGCGCTGGCCTGCGTCGATTATGTCGCCATCAACGCCTGGCCCACCGCCGTCGAAACCCTGCGCTTGCTCCAACCCGATTTCTACGTCAAGGGCACCGAATTTCAGGATCCCGAGGGGGACTATACCGGCAAAATGGGAGCCGAAGCCCAGGTGGCCCGCGAACTCGGCATCGAATTGCGCTTTACCGGCGATATCGTCTTCAGCTCCACCAATCTGATCAACCGCCATCTGTCGAATTTTTCCGAAGAGGTGCGGCACTATCTGCATCTGTTCCGGGGACGCTTCTCCCTGGAGGAGGTGCTCGGGGTGTTCGATCGCATGCAACGCCTCAAGGTGTTGGTGATCGGAGATACCATCGTCGATGATTATCATTATGTCACCGCCATCGGAAAATCCTCCAAGGATCCGATCCTGGCCCTGAAACATCTCTCCAGCGATCAGTTCGCCGGTGGGGCGATGGCCATCGCCAATCAGGTGGCGCGATTTGTCCACTCGGTGGAGCTGCTCACGGTGCTGGGCGGACAGGAGAGTCATGAACCCTTTCTGCGCGCCTCTCTCGCCGAGAATCTGACCGCCCGGTTTTTCGTTCATCCCGGCGTGCCGACCCTGGTGAAACGACGCTTCCTGGAAAGCTATGCCCTGACCAAACTGTTCGAGGTCTACATCGAAGGCGACGCCCCGCTGCCGCAGGAGGTGGAATCCGACATGCGGAGCTGGCTGGCGCATCATCTCTCCCGATTCGATCTGGTGATCGTGGCCGATTATGGTCACGGGGCGGTTCCTGCGGAGCTGGTGGCGGATCTGGTCGCCTCCGGAGCCTATCTGGCGGTCAACACCCAGGCCAACGCGGGAAATCGGGGATATCACACCATCTCCCGTTATGCCCGCGCCGATTATGTCTGTCTGGCGGAGCCGGAAGTGCGTCTGGAAATGCGTCGCATCGCCGGGGAAATTCATCCGCTGGTCGAGGCGGTGGGCGATAAACTCCGATGCCGGAAAATTTCCGTGACCCGTGGCAAACGAGGCGTCATCCTCCGGGAGTCTTCGGGAGAGAGCGTCGAGGTTCCCGCTTTCGTCTTCAACGCCGTGGATCGGGTCGGCGCGGGGGATGCCTATCTTTCCGTCACGGCTCCGGCGGCGTTCCTGAACGTGCCCAACGAAGTGATCGGATTGATCGGCAACGCCTTGGGATCCATGGCCGTGGAGATCATCGGCAATCAGCGGGCGGTCGAACTGTTGGCCCTCAAAAAACACATCACCGCCATCCTCAAATAAACCCGCATCGCGGCTCCAGGGGGATCACCCCCCTGGCGGAATCCAAGGCCTTCGCCCTGGGTGGGGTTTGGGGCAACGCTCCAAAAAATCATCCTCAAAAACAGGACGATCCATGGCTTGACGGCACTGGCGAATCCCCATTAAGATATCCCCATCACCTCGACACTCAACATTATGGGCCCAGACGGTCGGAAACTTGGGGAATTCTCATGTTCTGTTCACAATGCGGCGTCAGAAACACCCCGGATGCCAACTTTTGTCTTGGCTGCGGTCTCGCGCTGCCGCGCATCGGTGACGCCCCCGCGCAGCCGGAACATTCCCTGGCGATCCATCCCGAAATCCGCTATGTGGGCTTCTGGTGGAGAACCCTGGCGGCGGTCATCGATCTGATTCTGTGTCAGGCTCTCCTGCTGGTGATCGCCTTTCCCCTGGGGCTCGCCATGGGCGTATCCCTCGCCGGAAGCTTCGCGCGTCACGAAATCGTCGCCTTGACCTCGGTTGTGGGCTATCTGGTGGGCTCGGTGGTTCACTGGCTGTGGTTCACCCTCGGCGAATCCTCCTCGTGGCAGGGATCGCCGGGCAAAAAAATGCTCGGATTCAAGGTGGTGGATGAACAGGGACGGCGTATCGGCTTCGGCAAGGCCAATGGCCGCTACTGGTCCAAACTGCTCTCGATGCTGCTGCTGTTCGTCGGCTTCATCATGGTGGCCTTCACGGAACGCAAACAGGGTTTGCACGACAAAATCGCCGGCACCTTCGTGGTGAAGTGACCCGAAGCGCGTTCCCGCGCGCGCTCCCGACCTTCGGGCCGCCTCCGGCTCCGGGCAAGACCGGAGGGCCGCATCGATACTCTCAACTCTGCCGGATCGGAAACCATGGATAAATCCACCCTGCTGACCCTCGCCGCCGCCATCCGGAATCACGCCATCGCGGATCCGTTCACCGCTCTGGCCGAACAGGGCGTGCAATTGCGGATTCTCTCTCCGCTGCAACCGGTCGCGGATCCGAAAGAACTGGAAACCGTGATCCGACCCTTCGTGCAGATCCTCCAGCATCAGAACGCTCTGCCGGGTCAGCAACCGAGCATGGCTCCGGGAGAGGTGAAAAGTGCCGAAGTGTGGGTGGAGGAGTTCTCGAAAAAACCCGAGGCGCGCTGTGCCGTGATTCTGTTCGAGGCCGGCAGCGGACGCTGCATGAGCGGCGCGATCGGACCCACCCTGATCGGAGAGACCGATCATCTCTCCTGGGCGTTCAATGTGCTGGAGTATGGAGGCTCCGCTCTCCACGATTTTGGCCGGGGCACGGGTCTGGGAACCCTGGTGGCCGCGCTCTATCGCCACGAGGCCGAACGGATCGCACGGCATCTGAATCGTACCTTCCTCGGCGTGCTGATCGAAAGCGTGACCACGGCGGGTAAATTCTGGAACTCCATCGGCGCCAAAGGTCTGTTCCGTCGCCGGTTGCGGGAGGGAGCCTGGATCCTCGAAGCCCTCTCCTACGCCATGCCTCAGCTTCCCGGTGAAGAGGGTTTGCATCCCGAAACCGGAATCCCCCCCGAGGGGGAGCCGGATTATTGGCGTGAACGCATCACGTTGGTTCCGGGTCAGGCGGGACAACGGCATCTGTCGGGCCGACTCTACAAGGCCATGATCACCGCGTTTCATGAAGGCTCAATGCGTCCGCAACGGGCCGATTTCAACAGCGATCAGGCCCATGCCGCCGCGCTCGGATATTTTTTGCGGACTCTGCACGAGGTGTGTCTCGATCATGTGGAAGAGGGGGAGGTGATCGAACTCTATGCCGATGAGGAGATCCTGGCCTCGGGATTGTCGGCTTTCGTCTGGCGCAAGGAAGAGGCGGAACATCGGTTGGGACGGGATCGGGCTGGAGCTACGGGCGAGTTGATGCCTTATCTTTAATTGGTGAAAAAAAAGAGGGGGTCTGGGGGATTCATCCCCCAGGATTTTGATTTTTAGGTAAAAATTTATGCGGGAACGTCCCAAGGGCTTCGCCCCTGGACCCCACCAGGGGCCAATGGCCCCTGGACCCCATCACCAATGCCAGGTGAACAGGGCCAACTCCGGCGGCGCGCCGATCCGCAACGGAATCACCGACGTGCCCAGACCTCGGGAAACATACATCGGCATGCCCCCGTCCCGACACCACCCGGAGAGACAAGGCTGACTCCGACGCCATCCGTTCCCGAATAAAACGATCTGTCCCCCGTGGGTGTGACCGGCCAACATCACCCGATTCTTCCGGCTTCGCTCCGCAGCCGGGATCATGGGCAGAGTCAGTGGATTGTGCGCCAAGACCAAAAGCGGACCACTCCAATCCCGATGGCCATCCAGAGCCTTTTTCCAGTCGGGTTGTCCGTGACGGGAGTCATCCAGACCCACCAGCAGCAGCGTTTCGCCCTTGCGGGTGAACGTCACCGCTTCGTTGACCAGCAGTGTCACCCCGTGCTCGGCGTAGAAACGACGCAACTCGGTGGTGTCGATGCCGGCCCAATACTCCCAATTTCCGGGAATCGCCACTTTGCGCGCCTGTCCGTCGAGCCGATCCAGAAATTGACCCAAAGCCGCCATCTTCTTCCGCGAGGCGACCATATCCCCGGTGAAGAGAATCAATTCAGGCTTTTCCCGGGCCAAAACCCGCAAGACCGACTCCTCCACTTCGGCATTGCCGGTGATGTGCAGATCGCTCACCTGGGCGATGGAAACGCCGGGAGTGCTCTCCTCCCCCTCCCGACCTAAACGATGACGGGTCACTTCCAACTGTCGGGATTCGTCGAGCATCAGGGCGGTCAGCACCATCAACACTATGCCGAGGAGCATCCAGATCAACAGTCGCGTCACGCTTCAGGCTCCCTTCGATCCCGATCTGGCGCGTCAGGCCGGATGAATCGATCCCAGAGCCGCCGGGAGTTGGGCTCCGGTGGCTCCGGGAAGGGAGGAGGTCATGCCTTTCAGGGTTCGCACCGCAAACCAGGCGAAGGCTTGAGCTTCCAAAGTATCCGCATCGACTCCGAGATCCACCGCGTCGGAGATCCGAGTGCCGGGCAGACGCCGTTCCAGACGCTCCACGAGAGATTGATTGCGGGCTCCGCCGCCGCAGAGGATCAATCGTTCCGGAGCGGGAGGCAGCAGTCGGATGCAGGCCTGCGCCACCGATTCCACGGTGAACTGGGCGAGCGTGGCAAAGCCATCATCTCCTTCGAGGGTCGGAAAAAGCGTCAGAAATTGATTCAGCAAGTCGCCGCCGAACTCCTCCCGTCCGGTGGATTTGGGAAAGGAACGCTCCAGATAGGGATGACTCATGAGCCAGTTCAGAGCCTCGGCGTGAACCCGACCACGGGTTGCCGCCGCTCCTTGTCGATCCACGGTGCGGATGCCCTGGTTGAGTCGGGTGGCCAGCAGATCCATCAGCGAGTTGGCCGGGCCGGTATCTCCGGCGATCAGGGGGTGTTCGGGATGTCCTGGCAGCGCGGTGATGTTGGCGACGCCTCCCAGATTGACCACCGCAACCCGTTGACCGGGACGAGAAAAAAGCACTTGATGAAACAATGGGGTCAAGGGTGCCCCTTCGCCCCCTTTGGCCAGATCGGCGGGGCGGAAATCGGCGATGGTGGTGACTCCGGTGCGGGCCGCGATAATAAAGGGATCTCCGATCTGACAGGTGAAGATCGGTGGACGATGACGCACGGTTTGTCCGTGACTGCCGATGACATGTACCCGTTCCATGGCCAATCCACCCCGTCGGCAGACTGCCAGGGCGGCTTCGGCGAAGCGTTCCCCCAATTCTCGGTGCAACGCGCCCATCCGGTCGAGTTCCCCTTCGGAAGGCTGATAAAGCGATAAAATACGTTGATGAAGCTCATCGGGATAGGGCAGTTCCAGATCGGCGAGCACACGGGGTGGAGACTCTCCATCGGTGCGGACCAGCACGGCGTCTATTCCATCCGCCGAGGTGCCGGACATCAACCCCACGGCGATCCGATGACCATCCATAACGATTCTCCTTCCTCGACAGGTCGCAACCATTGCGGGTCCAGGGGGATCATCCCCCTGGCGGGTCCAGGGCAGAGCCCTGGCGGGTCCAGGGCAGAGCCCCTGGCGGGTCCAGGGCAGAGCCCTGGCGGGTCCAGGAGAGCCTGGCGGGTCCAGGGCGGAGCCTGGCGGGTCCAGGGCAGAGCCCTGGCGGGTCCAGGGCAGAGCCCTGGCATGATTCATCCATCCATACCCTCCCCATCGTCGCCGGTTTCCCCGATCTTGTCAACTTCATCACCCCGAACGGAAGCCCGTGGAAATCTCCGGTCGGTTCCGATATAGTCAAATCCTTTTCGCCACACCCAAGCCGCTTACGGAGCAACCTACATGAAATCGGTCCAGGAACAGATGGCCATCATCCGCCGGGGCACGGCGCAAATCATCTCCGAGGAGTTTCTGGAGCAAAAATTGACCCGCGCCCTCCAAACCGGCGTGCCGCTCAAAATCAAAACCGGATTCGATCCCACCGCGCCGGATCTCCATCTGGGTCATACGGTGCTGCTGCAAAAAATGCGTCAATTCCAGGATCTCGGCCATGAGGTGATCTTTCTGATCGGGGATTTCACCGGCCTGATCGGGGATCCCACGGGCAAAAGCGAAACCCGTAAACCGTTGACCCCGGAAGCCATCGCCCTCAACGCCGAAACCTACAAGGCCCAGGTGTTCCGCATCCTCGACCCCCAGTTGACCCGCGTGGTGTTCAACAGCACCTGGATGCAGCCGATGACCGCCGCCCAAATGATCCAACTCGCGGCCAAACAGACCGTCGCCCGCATGCTGGAACGGGATGATTTCACCAAACGCTATCGGGCCGAGCGTCCCATCGCCATCCATGAATTTCTCTATCCCCTGGTGCAAGGATATGACTCCGTGGCCTTGCGGGCGGATGTGGAACTGGGCGGCACCGATCAGACCTTCAACCTGCTGATGGGACGCGAACTGCAAAAAGAGTATGGACAAGAACCCCAATGCGTCATCACCATGCCGATCCTAGAAGGGCTGGACGGCGTGCAGAAAATGTCCAAATCCCTGAACAACTATATCGCCATCCAGGATACTCCCGACGATATCTTCGGCAAAACCATGTCGCTGTCGGATCAGACCATGTGGCGTTATTTCGATCTGTTGTCGGACCGCTCCCTGGAGGAGATCCGACAGATGGAACAGGATATCCGGGAAGAACGGTTACATCCCATGGAGGCCAAAAAACAACTGGCCCAGGAGTTGACCGCACGGTTTCACGGCATCGAGGAGGGCGGACGGGCACGGGAACGGTTCGAAGCCCGTTTTTCCCACAAGGAAACGCCCGAGGATCTGCCGGAGGTCGAGTTGGATCATGGCGGTCAGCCGATGGGATTGGCGGATGCCATGCGATTGGCGGGATTGGTGGCCTCCAACTCCGAAGGGATGCGGTTGATCCGTCAGCAGGCGGTGAGCGTGAACGGAGTCAAGGCGTCCGATGCCCGGATGCAGTTGGCTCCGGAGCGACATCTGCTCAAGGTGGGCAAATTGCGGCATGCGGTGGTCATCATCCGGTGAAAAAAAAAGAGCGTCCGATGGAGTGGATCGCTCTTGGCCAAGGGATGTTTTTTCAGGTCGGCGGGGCGACGGGCGTAGATGGGGCGTTTTTTTTGCCGATCGTCGGTTCGGTCCCGGCGATCAAACGGCGAATGTTCTCCCGGTGACGCCAGAAAACCAACAGGGTGATCGAACCGTGAACGATCGGGGCCATGGGCGGGGCGGATAGCCATATCAGACTGACCGGACCGACGACGAATGCCGAAAGCGCGGCCAAAGAGGAGATGCGCACCCCTTTGGCCATGCCGAGCCAGGTGATCACCATGATCGCGCCAGGCAGAGGGGTCCAGGCCAGCAGAGCCCCGAGAGCCACGGCGACCCCCTTTCCCCCCTTGAACTTCAGATAGACCGGATAAAGATGACCCAAAAAGGCGCAGATCACGGTGGAGGCGGTGATCGGAGCGTCGGCACCGAAGGTCAAGGTGGCGATGGCGGCGACCAGCGCGCCTTTGCTCATGTCGAGGAACAGGGCGAGGGCACCGGCTTTGCGACCCGCAACCCGCAATACATTGGTGGCCCCGATGTTGCCGCTGCCCTGGGCGCGAATGTCCCCGACCCCGGCGAAGCGGGCCACGATCAGACCGAAAGGAATGGCCCCGATCAAATAGGCGGCCAGAGGAAAGAGAACCTCCCAGATGTTCATGGCGCGGTACGGCTCTTGACGGGTTCACGGGTGGCGGGAGTGCTCCCGGGTGGCGGAGCCGGACGCGCACTGTTGGCATTCCGGACCGGTTCCGAGGGGTTGGCGGCGGGCTCGCGACGATTTTGGGATGCGGCCTGTTGATTCTGGTTCCAGAGTTGAATCACCGCTCCCGGCGCGTTGAGCAGCGATTCCATCTCCTGGGCATGTTTTTGGGTCAGTGCCTTGAGGGGCTTGGTGACGAGCTCGTTTCCGGAAGGGGTCTGAATGGAAAAATGGTTCTCGCTGGACCATTTGTTGAGAATCTTCTGCTCCTGGGCCAGGGCGAGATCCAGATTCTGAGGCAATACCGAAGCGGCGGCTTTGGTGATCAGCTCCTGCTGTTCCGGGGTGAGCCCGTTGAACCAGTTGAGATGGATCGCGAACACCATCCAGCCGTGCAGATGACGGGTCAAATGGAAGGCGGCGGCGTTGGTATTGGCGAACGAGGCGCGGTTGAGCAGCTCCGGGGTGGCGACCACGCCCTGAATCCATCCGGCGGAGATCGCCTCGGAGAGATCGGCGGAGGGCAGGGCGGACGGGCGCAATCCCAAAGCCTGATGCAGCTCGATCATCCAGGGATCGTCGGGAACCCGGGCGGTCAGCTCCTGAAACGAGGGCGTTTTTCCGGAGCCCGCTGGCCGGAAATTCAAGACGCCATAGAAGCCGTAGGAGGAGTAACCGAGAATCAGCAGATTTTTGCTCTTGGCAAGCTCCCGCAGGGTGGCGTCGAGGGGGGAACCGACAAAGGCCCGTACCTGTTCGGGACGGTTGAACAGCAGCGGGGTGGTCAGGGTGCGAAACGCCGGGAGTTGTCGGGCCAGGGTCAGGGCGGAGTAGAATCCCCCCTCCAGATTGCCCTGGAACTGCTCCTGAAGGGCACTTTCTTCGGAGCCTTTTTTGCCGTTGGCGAGCAGTTCGGGTCGGATCTGTTTGTTCGATCCCTCCTCGATGGCGCGGGCCAGTCGGGTGAGGGCCTGAACATAGGTGACATCCCCCTTGTGCAGCGCGGCCAGTCGCATGGGAATGAACGCTTCGGCGGGGGGCGTCGCGGCGGGTTCGCCGTGAAGCGACGACGGGAGCAGTACCCAAAGAAAAAACGGAAGCAGCAGGGCTGGCCAGGAGTGTCGCATGGCGGACCGTATAGAAAGGGCGAGACAGCGTGTCGCTGTGCTTGCGAATTTGGCTATTTCTTTCTAGGATAGCACGACAGAGCAAAACAATACACGGCGGAATCCATTTTCGGCAAGGGGGTGTGACGAATGTCCAGGTCATTGAACAAGGTACAACTGATCGGCAACCTGGGATCGGATCCCGAGGTGCGTTTCACCCAGGATGGCAAAGCGGTCGCCAATTTGCGCATCGCCACTTCGGATTCCTGGAAGGATCAGCAGGGACAAATGCAAGAACGGACCGAATGGCATCGGGTGGTGGCCTTCGGTCGGGTGGCCGAAATCGTGCAGCAGTATCTCCGCAAGGGGAGCAAGGTCTACATCGAAGGCCAATTGCAGACCCGCAAATGGACCGACAATCAGGGACAGGAACGGTATACCACCGAAATCGTCATCAATCCCTTCGGCGGTCAATTGCTGATGCTCGACGGGCGTCCGGGAGGCGGAGGCGGGATGGCTCCCCAGTCGGGTGGATATGGCGGGGGTGGCAACGCCTACGCGCCTCCGGGCGAATCCATGCCGGAATATCGGGCGGCCCCTCTTTCTCCGCCTCCTCCTCCACCGGCGGCGGCTCGGGGTGGCAGCAGCGGTCACGCGCCGCTGGATGATTTCGCCCAAACCCCGAATTTCGACGACGACATTCCGTTCTGAAACCGTCCCCCTTTCGGATCGCCGAGATTTTATTTTCATGGCGCGGGGGCTCACCCCCCTGGTGGGGCTGGATGCCGATCGATCGGCGTGAAGAGGTGTGCGTATTGTTTCGCGGGTGTGGCCCCTGGACCCGTTATCGTGGGAGGTTGTGGACGTGAATGGCTGGATGACGCGCATCGTGAAGGTGTTGGAAGAGTTGACCGGTCAAGCGGTCCAACTGACACCGGATGAGAATTTGTTTACCGCTCTGGGAATCGATTCGGTGCAGGTGATTTTGCTGGTTTCGATGCTCGAACAGGAGTTCGAGGTGCAATTCGGCTTCGATGATCTGCCCAATATGGTCTCTCTCTCTTCCATCGCCGACATGGTGATTCGTCAGGGCGGAGTGTGACTCATGACCCTGCGTCTTCTCCCCGCCTATGAACGGGATGCCGCCGAAGTCAGTCGATTCGTCGATCAGTACTGGCCGCGCAAAATATTGCTGACCGATCCGGTATTCCATGATTGGCAGATGCAATGCGCCCCCCTGGCGATGGGCAAGGATCACTCCTGGCTGGTGATCGATGACGAAGAGGATTCCATTCAAGGGTATTATGGGGGGAATCCACGGGATTTTGTGGATGCCCGAGGTCAAATCCATCCCGGAGCCGAATTGACGACCATCTATTTCACCCACAAGGTGCGGGGTGGAGCCATGGTCTGGGAACTGGTCAAGACCCTGCAACGCCAATATGCCGTGCTCGTGGGCATGAATACCAACGCGCTGGCCTTGCCGATTTTTCGCTGGTCGGGTTTTCGTCACATCCGCGCCGTGGAACGGATGAGTCGTGTCTACAAACCCGCCTTTCTGGATCGGGTCGGAGCCCTCACGCCGATGGCGCGGAATCTCCTCTCTTTGCAAAAACGCAGCACCGCCCGCGATTGCCCCGACTGGCGCGAACCGGATCGGGATGAACTCGCCGCGCTGCTGTCGGATTACCGCATGCCGGGGGTGGCTCATTTCCGCCGGGATTTCACCAATCTGGCCTGGCGTCTGCTGGATCATCCCTACTATCGTTACGAATGTCTGCTGGTCGCCCCGGATCACCGGGAAGAGCGGACCCTGATGGTGTTCCGGGAAGAGCGTCACGACGATTTCGCCGTGGGGCATGTGGTGGATGTTCTGCCGCTCGGGGAGCGGTTGCCGAATCTGGCGGCACTCTGCGATCGGATCGCCGCCGAACGCGGTATCGACATGATCGATGCCATGTTTACCCAACCGCGTGTTCTGGGAATTTTCTGGGCGCAGAACTGGCTTTCGACCCTCAACGATCTGGATGTCCGGGTGCCCAATGTATTCAATCCGGTGGAACTGCGGGATCCTCCCACAGGCAACGTCACCTACTGGAGCCATGAGTCGGTGGGACCGCTGAGCGATCTGTCCGCCCTGCATTTTTCCAAGATCGATGGAGATTGGGATCGCCCTACCTGGGATTCGCTGGAAAAACGGCGTCAGCCTGCACCCTGAGGCCGAAAGGATCATGGCCCATGGTCTGATGTTTCATCATTTTTGCGACGAGGTGCATCCCAAAGGTCAGGGGGCCATCACGGCGGCGGAGTTTTCCGCGTTGATCGATCACGTCGGTCGAGATCGGATTCTCGATGCCGAGGAGTGGCTCCGGCGTCACGAACGGGATCGCCTGGGCCCGGAGGATCTGTGCCTCACTTTCGATGACGGATTGCGCTGTCAATACGATATCGCGCTGCCGGTGCTGCGGCGTCATGGATTGACGGCGTTCTGGTTCGTCTACTCCTCGGTCTTCGAGGGAAACGTCGAGCCTCTGGAGATTTATCGATATTTTCGCACCGTGGCGTTTTCTTGCGTCGAGGATTTTTATCGCTCTTTTTTTGCCCAGGCCCAGGCGCAACACCCGACCCTCTGCGCCGCCGGACTCGACGGCTTCGACCCGGATCGTTATTTGAGTGCCTACCCGTTTTATACCCGGATGGATCGTCAGTTTCGTTATTTGCGGGATCGGGTGTTGGGAGCCGAACGCTACGATGGGGTGATGATGACCCTGATCCGAGAGGCGGGATTCGATACCGAAGCGTTGCGCGAACGACTCTGGATGACCGATGATCAGTTGCGGATCCTCGACGGGGAGGGGCATCGGATCGGTTTGCACTCCTATTCTCATCCGACGGTATTGGCGGATTGGCCGATCGAACGGCAGGAGGAGGAGTATCGACGCAATTATGAGCACCTGTCCGGGGTGTTGTCCCGGCCTCCGCAGGTGATGAGTCATCCTTGCAACTCTTATCACGCCGAAACTTTGACCCTCTTGCGTCGCTTGGGCATGCGCTGTGGATTTTGCAGTTCGATGCATCCGGTGGCGTCGCGCACGCCGCTGGAGTGGCCCCGGATGGATCACGCTTTGTTGATGCGCTCTTTGTTGCAGGATCGGAAGGATTCGATGGGCGGTTGATTCGCGATTTTTTTTATTTTGTTTGA
>JADGBU010000078.1 GCA_015231295.1 Magnetococcales bacterium
ACGCGAAGGGGTAGGGGTCGGAGAGGGCGTGCTGGATGCTCTGCTGGACCTTGAGGCGGTCGTCGGGGTGGGTGATGGCCAGGAAGGAGGCCTGTGCGTCGTGCAGATCGGTTTCGTCGGTATGGCCGGCGATGCGGCGCGCCTCTTCGGAGCAGACCACCCGGTTGGTGGTCAGATCCCACTCCCAGTTGCCCAGATGGGCGATGCGCTGGGCGCGGGCCAGGCTTTCCCGTTCCCGGCGCAGGGAGTTCACCAGATGCTCGATGGTTTTGAGATCCCGCCAGGCCCGCAACGCCACGGTGACGGCGGTGATCAGCTTCTGGCTGGTGAGATCGCTTTTGTCCCGGTAGTCGTTGATGTCGTATTCGGTGATGACCCGGGGTTCCGGAGCCTGACCCGCCTGACCGGTGCGCAGGATGATGCGGACCGTATGGTTGCTCATCTTTTCCCGGACATGCTGGACCAGCTCCAGTCCCGCCTGATCGCTTTCCATCACCACGTCGAGGAGCATCACGGCGATTTCCTGGTTGCGCGGCGGCGGAGAACGCGCTCAAAAAGGTCACGCCGATTCCGGCGAAGGTGAGATCGCGCAACACCATGCGGGTGAGCAGATGGACATCCTGGTCGTCATCCACGATCAGGATCGGCCACGGGCCGACCGGTTGCGTCGGGCCATGGGTCTCGGCGCAGAGCGGCCCGGACAGCGCAGGTCCGAGGGGGTCGGATGGGCGAACAGCGGTATGCCGGTTGGTCATGGTTTCAAGTCACCCTTGAAAAGGCACGCATCGCCCTGGTCCGGTTGCCCGGCCATGTCGGATCCTGAATGGTGTTGCAAGCGAACAACCAATATATTTTCCATGTCTCGTGACTGAAGAGAGTGTAATTCCGGCCATCGTCCTTGACAAGTTTTTTACTTTTCGTTCATTTTCAGTTGGCTCTTCAGAATCCCAAGCAACCGGATCGTTACCTTTTTTTACAAATTTCGTTTGACTTTGGCAAGAGAATGCAGGATTATTTTCAATAATCAGGATCGGTCGATCCTTTCGTTTGGCTCCCCAGTCGATATTCATGTTTGGAGAATCTTCCATGACCTGCGCTTCCTCTGTCAAGCATGGCCTGCTTCGGCGTTTGAATTCCCGTTTCACGGTTCTGGTGGCCGCGTTGCTGGTCGCCCCTCTGGCCTCCGGGTGCATGGAAAGTCGCGCTCAACAGGGAGCCGGTATCGGTGCCCTGGGGGGCGGTTTGGCGGGCAGTCTGCTTGGCCCATCCAAAAACAAGGAGCAAAACGCCCTCATCGGGGCTGCGGTCGGCGGACTCATCGGCTATACCGTCGGCAACGAGATGGATAAAAACGACAAGGCCAAGCTCAACAACGCCCTCGAAACCATGCCCTCCCGGCAGACCACCACCTGGGTCAATCCCGACACCCACGCCGAATACGCCGTCACCCCGCAGCCCGCTTATCGATCCGAGGGTCGGGAGTGCCGTCAGGCCGAAATCGCCTCGGTCATCAACGGCAAGCGCGAAACCGTGGTCAAAACCGCCTGCCGTCGCCCGGATGGACGCTGGGAAATGTGATCGTTTCCGAACCGTGTTCCCGGATGAATGGGAGCACGGTTTTTTTTGCAAGAATCAATAACTTTAGATGTTGAGCTATATTCTTTTGGTTAGGATTGCGTCCGTGTTTTTCGCAGACCTGGATCAGGATGCGGTGCGACACTTTTCCGAGCAGAACAAGCGATCTCCCCGGATCAGGGCATTTTCGGGCGGGATCAGGGTGTCGCAGCGGGAGCAGCGGACCAGCGGTCGGGTCGAACCCGGAGTGGTCAGACGCTCCTGAGGGCGCGTGCGAAAGTGCCGGACCAGACGATAGATGCCGTAGCCGATCGCCAACAGAGTGAGCATACGAATCAGGATCATGAGAGGCCTCGCAGTGGCGTGTGGCGTGATGTTTCATGCCCGGAATCCGGCAGAGGTTCCAGTTTCGCACGATTGCCCGGTGAGATCAAACCGTCCGGTGGGATTGGGCGGATTTTCCGGAATCGAAATCCGGAGCTATCGCCAACCCGCTTCCCGTTCGCAGTGATGCATCGCGCGGGGATGGTTGTTTTCCCAGTCGCTGATGCTCTTGCGGGTATTGGGCGGCATTTGTTCGTTCATGCAGGCGCAGTAGCGGGCGATGATCCGGCGTCGTTCGGCGTTGCCGTTATCCCGGATGCACTGCCGGATCCGTTCCCGACCCATGTTCGAACCTTGATAGTCGTTTTGCCAGCCATCCGGACGTTGTGTATCGTATTGTGGACGGGGCGAGTCGTGTTGCGTGCAACCGGAAAGCAGAACCAGCAGACCGAACAGCCGAAAGGTAGGATGCATGGGGGTCTCCCGGAACGATGATCAAGGGGTGGATGGGGCGGATGTCGGTACAGGAGCGGGAAAATGCGGCTCCGGAAGCGCATAAAACCGGAAAATCGCCTGCGTTTCTTGAAACGCGGTGTGATTTTCCGGTTTTGGGACTGCGTTTTGTTCAGGCGAAGGGGCGGGAGTGACAGCCCCTGGGCGGAATTACTTCCAGCCAGCCTCTTTTTCGCACTGGGCCATCTCAGCCGGGTGCGACTTTTCCCACGCGGTGATCGAGAGGGTTTCGTTATCGGACATCTGGTTGTTCATGCAGGAACAATAGATGGCGACGGTGGCTTGGGATTGTCCTTCGTGTTTGTTGTCCCGGATGCATTTCGCCACCCATGCTTCATCGTCGGATCCGGCGGAAGCCGTGTTGGCCATGCCGAAAGCCATCATCATCGCACCGAGAACCAGAACGCCGCGCATCATCTTCATTTGTGCCTCCATCGTTTGTTCAGAGAAATGAGTGTTTGGAGGGAGTCAAGCTGTCGGTTTGCTCGTGGTTTTTCCGAATGGGGATGGAAACTCGGGCTTTCCCGCCAGGAGTCAGAACAAACATGCCTGTATGATCAGAAGAGTGGTCTGACTGGAAGGCAATGGATTGGTTTGTTCAGTGATGATCTTCCCTTTGTCGGCTGAATATACGGCGCAGTGTTGCAGAAGTCAACGGAGTTGAATGGAAGTTTGACGATTTTTGGCGCCAGAATCAGGGGAGATTCAGGTAAGATATTGGTGGCGTGAATGAATAAGCGGAACGATCCAGGGGCGTTGCCCCTGGACCCCACCAAGGGCTTCGCCCTTGGATCCCACCAGGGGGATTATCCCCCTGGACCCGTGATGCCGGGTGTTATTTTTGAGGTTTGGCGCGCGGTTTGAAATCTTCGGCCAACAAGGCGATCAAGGCGTCGGCGAGCTGATCCATGGCTTCGGTTTCGGCCCGCAACCGCGAAGCGCGACTGGCGGTGCCCGAACTCGGTTCGTAATAGGTGGCCATCCCCTTGACCAGCGGATAGGCCGGTTCCTGAGCCTTGCCCGACAGCTCCAACACCGGACGGGCCGTGATCGTCACCCGGTATTGATTGGCGCGTCCGGCACTGTCTTCCAGGATCAGATCCCGGTTGACCGCTTCCATCTGCACCCGCAACCGTCTCGGATCCTCCGCCGAACGGGCCGGCGCGAACGGCCCCATCCGGGTGACGAGAATTTCATCGAGCATTCGGGTCAACACCGCATCGCCCCGCACGCCGCCGGGCACCCCTTCCACGGTCAGGACGGTCTTGTTCCAATGTCCCTGATGCACGGCGACCCGTTCGGCGGGAAAACGATAGCCACATCCCGCAAGCGACAGCAGCACCATCAGGCCACCCAGAAACCGGGTGAGCGACCGGGGAGCGTTCATGGTGTTTCCCGAAATCGGACAGGAGGTGGTCATCACGGGCGGACCACGATGTTGATCAATTTGCCGGGAAGGGTGATCATTTTCATCACCTCTTTTCCGGCCAGATGCTGCTGAATGTTGAGATCCTCCAGAGCCATTCGTTCTTGAACCGGACGCGGAGCCTCCGCCGGCAGCGTGATCCGGGAGCGAAATTTGCCGTTGATCTGGACCACCACCGTCACCTCGGCGCGGACCAGTGCCTCCGGATCGGTTTGGGGCCAGCGGGCCGCGTGCAGCGGACCGGACATGCTCAAGGTTTCTTGCCACAATTCGGCGGTGATGTGCGGCGCGAAGGGATTCATCAGGATCACGACGGTTTCCGCCAGTTCTCGCAGGGTGGCGGCCTCTTCACCGTGCCACTGCGGGGCGTCGGATTGATTCAGCCAGGCACTTCCGGCGTTGATCAGCTCCATGACCGCCGCGATGGCGGTGTTGAACTGAAAGCGGGTCATATCCCGACTCACCTTGTCGATGGTTTCGTGGATTTTGCCCCGCAGGGTGCGCAGAGTCGCGGCTTCCGGCATGCGGCTGGCCGGAGCGACCATTCCGGTCCGCTCGGTGATCTGGTGGACCAGTCTCCACATCCGGTTGAGAAAACGCCAGGCTCCATCCACACCGCTGTCGCTCCACTCCAGATCCTGTTCCGGCGGGGCCGCGAACAGCATGAACACCCGGGCGGTATCGGCACCGTATCCCTGGATGATCTCGTTGGGATCGACCACATTGTGTTTGCTTTTGGACATTTTTTCATTGCGTCCCACCTCGATGGGCGCGTCGCACTCGACACAGATCAGGAACCCATCCCGTTCCGTGGTTTCGTGGGGATAGCGCCAGCCATGCGTGGCGCAGCGATGGGTATCCTTGCGGACCATCCCCTGGGTCAGCAGGCGGGTGAAGGGTTCATCGCACCCCACCTCGCCCACATCCCGGAGAGCCTTGTGGAAAAATCGGGCATAGAGCAGATGCAAGACCGCATGTTCCACGCCACCCACATACTGATCCACCGGCATCCAGTGATCCACGCGGGTTCGATCCAGGGGGGCGGTGTGGTGATCCGGCGAGCAGTAACGCAGAAAATACCACGAGGATTCCATGAAGGTATCCATGGTATCGGTTTCCCGTCTAGCCGCCTGACCGCAGGTGGGGCAGGGGATCTGTTTCCAGGTGGGGTGCCGGTCCAGCGGATTGCCCGGTTGACCGAAGAGTTCCAGCACATCCTCGGGCAGTTTGACCGGCAGATCGGTTTCGGGCACCGGCACCACGCCGCAGCGGTCGCAGTGGATGAACGGAATCGGATTGCCCCAGTAGCGTTGTCGGGAGATGCCCCAGTCGCGCAAGCGGTACTGGATGGTCGCCCGACCGATCTGCAATGCTTCGAACCGTTCCGCGACCCGTTTTTTGGCGGTTTCGTTATCCAGTCCGTCGAACGCTCCGGAGGCGGTCAGGATGCCGGGTCCGGTATAGGCTTCGCTCATGGTCTCGGGATCGAGGGGGATGCCGGCGGGCTGGATCACCACGCGGATCGGCAGATCATGCGCCCGTGCGAACTCGAAATCCCGCTGATCGTGCGCCGGAACCGCCATCACCGCACCGGTGCCGTAGCTCATGAGCACGAAATTGGCGATGAAAATGGGAATCCGGTCGCCGGTCAGGGGGTGGATGGCCATCAGACCGGTGGGATAGCCTTTTTTCTCCAACCGTTCCAGGGTCTCTTCGCTGGTGCCGGACTGCTGGCATTCGCGGATGAAGGCGTGCGCGGCGGGATCCCGTTCCGCGACCCGGCGGGCCAGCGGATGTTCCGGCGCGATCGAACAGAAGGTCACGCCCATGATGGTATCGGGTCGGGTGGTATAGACCGGCAGGGTTTCGGACTCTCCTTCGATGGCGAAGGCGAACTCCACCCCGTGGCTTTTGCCGATCCAGTGGGTCTGCATGGTCCGGACGGTTTCGGGCCAGCCGGTGAGGGTTTCGATCCCTGCCAGCAGTTCATCGGCGTAGTGGGTGATTTTCAGGAACCATTGGGAGAGCTCCTTGCGTTGCACCACGGCTCCGCTGCGCCATCCTTTGCCGTCGATCACCTGTTCGTTGGCCAGCACGGTCTGATCCACCGGATCCCAGTTGACCAGGGATTGCTTGCGGTAGATCAGTCCCTTCTGATGCAGTTTGAGAAACAGACGCTGCTCCCAGTGGGCGTAATCCGGATCGCAGGTGGCCAGTTCGCGGGACCAGTCGTAGGCGAGCCCCATCGATTTGAGTTCCCGGCGCATGGCTGCGATGTTGTCGTAGGTCCAGGCTTGCGGATGTTTCTTTTGGGAGATGGCGGCGTTTTCCGCCGGCATGCCGAAGGCGTCCCACCCCATCGGTTGCAGGACGTTGTGTCCCAGCAGTCGTTTTTGTCGGGCGATGGCATCGCCGATGGCGTAGTTGCGCACATGTCCCATATGAATCCGTCCGGATGGATAGGGGAACATGACCAGGAGGTAGAATTTTTCCCCGGCGGCGGCTTCATCCGCGCGGAAGCTCTGTTCTTCTTCCCAGAGACGCTGCCAGTAGGCTTCCACGGACTGGGGATTGTATTTTTTCATGATTCTTGGATTCCCGGCTTCGGGGTCGGATTGCGCCCCGTTTTGGATATGTTTAAGGATGATGCCCAAGGGCTTCGCCTCTGGACCCCCACCAGAGGGATGATCCCCCTGGACCCGTCATGGTATGGATGGTTTCGTATTTTTTCAAGAAATGTGCGTGACAGTGGATCGTGATTGACGGGTTTACAACCCTTTTGTTAGGGTATCACGAATGCAGAGTGGGCGGCAAACGGCTTTTGAGTCGTTTTTGGCTCGGAGAGGCTCGGAACAGGCGACAGGAGCGATACAATGGCGTGGGGGATCCTGGGTGTTCGGGGAGTGGCGTGGATCGGTCTGGTGTTGCTGTTGTTCGTGGTTCCAGCCATCGCCGGCGAGGAAAAACGTGAGTTGGTGATTCTCAATTGGCCGGATTACATGGATCCCGAGCTGGAAAAACGGTTTGAAGACCAGACCGGAATCCAGATTCGCACGGTTCACTTTGAAACCGATGAAATGCGGGATGAGCTGCTCTCCCGGACCCATGGCACGGGCTTTGATCTGTTTGTCGTCAGCGGCGAGCGGGTGCAGGGGTATGTCAACAAGGGGTGGCTGGCGTCGATGAGCGAGACGCAGGTGCCCAATTTGCGACATGTGGCCGCGCGCTGGTTCGACTCTTATCCGGGTGTGAAAGGGCATGCGGCACCTCTGATGTGGGGAACGCTCGGCATCGCCTATCGAAGCGATCGGGTTTCGGAGCCTCCCACCCATTGGAAGCGGTTGCTGGAACCTCCGGAAGCCTGGCGCGGTCGCATCATTATGGAAAAGGACTCCGCAGATCTGATGGGGATGGCCATGAAGGCCCAGGGATACGCCTGGAATCATGACGAAGCCTCGGCCATCGAGCGGTCGCGTGAACTGCTGATGGCGCAGAAACCTTTTGTGCGCGCCTATGGATATCCTTCTTTCGACGCGCATTCGGCTCTGGTGACGGGGGAGGCGTGGCTGGCCATGGTCTACAACGGCGATGCCTTGAGTCTGCGTGCGTTGGATGAGCGTATCGCCTTTCTGGTGCCTGCCGAAGGCGGATCCTTGTGGGTGGATTGTCTGGTGGTCTCCGCCACCTCGTCGCGCAAGGCCGAGGCTTATGCCTTTATCGATTTTTTGCATCAACCGGACAATGCGGCGCAATTGTCGCATTATCTTCATTTCGCCACGGTCAACGAGGCCGCCGAGTCGCTGTTGCGACCCGAGCACCGGAACAATCCGGTCATCTATCCTCCCGAGGAGGTGTTGACCCGTTCGGAATTCGTCTCCAAGCCCTCACCTCGGATCGATCGTCTCTACAAAGAGATTTTGCGCGCGTTGCTCAATTGATGGATGTGTCTCAGGAGGGAGAACGCCTCATGTGGAGACGGTTGTTTCCCAAGGGTATGGATTTACGCAGTTATTTGATTCTGGTGCTGTTGCCGCTGGTGATGCTGCCGTTGTTGGCCGTGGGATGGATCGCGGCGGAACATGTCACGCGGACGACCACGCATCATGCGTTTCAGGCGGTCCGGCAGTTGCTGCACGATACCCGTGAGGAGATGCTCTCTCGTTTTGACACGGTGGCGGCCAATGTGGAGCTGTTCTCGGCCAATCCTCTCTTGAAGGATTATCTGACCACCGAGGATGAAGAGAGTCGTTACGGCATTTGGCAATTGCCGGTGCTCAATCTTTTTGCCAGTTATGCCAAGGCCTATCCGGACTATTACGAAATGCGGGTCTTGTTGCCCAATGGCGCCGAAGAGGTTCGGTATTCCCGGGCAGGGATCTCCAACCGTTCGGAGGATGAGGCCGATTCCCCCTGGTTCTCCCGATTTCTGGCCCATCGTCAGGGGTCGTTTCTGGAGTTGTACCGCAATCCCGACAATGGCGAATGGGCCTTTCTGGCGGCCCGGAAGGTCTTTGCCCGCAGTGCGGGTCAGGATCCCACCGAGCCCGAATCCTGGCGGGGCGGGGTGGCCATCACGCTGAGTCCGGGGTTTTTGCAAGAGAAGATCGTCACGACCCGGGTGGGGGAGCATGGTTTTCTGTTTGTGGCCAACGAGGCGGGAGAGATTCTGTTCGCGCCGCCGCAGGCCGGTTTGGGATCGCGGGTGCCCGGCGAACACTGGACCCGGTTCGCGGAGGGCTCGGTCGGGACGGAACCGGGGCTCGAACCGATGCGGGTGCGCTGGCTGAAAAACAATGCGTTGGTGATGGGCATCCGGTTGCACGAGGGGTTGCGGCTGTTTGCCGTGACCTGGGAGTCGGAGTTTGTCGCCAGCTCCCGTCCGGTGGTCTGGGCGGTGGGAGGGGGGATGCTGCTCAGCGCGTTGCTGGTGTTGTGGCTGGTGCAGGCGGCCTTGCAGCGGATCGTGTTCGAGCCTTTGGTGAAGCTGTCGGGAGCGGTGCGACGGGTGGGCTCCGGGATCGAGGAGAGCGAAACCGAGATCGATCTGGGATGGGTGCGGGAGTTTTCCTTTCTGGCGGAGAGTTTCAACGCCATGGTGAAGGATTTGCGCGGCTCGCGCGAGCGGATCCGGTTGCAGAGCGAACAGTTGGAGCGGGATCGAATCTCGGGGGAGTTCCTGGCCCGCATGAGCCATGAGATTCGCACGCCCTTGAATGCGATCATCGGTCTGGGGGATCTGGTGCGTCAGACCGAGCTGACCCCCAGACAGCGGGATTATCTGACGCGGATGGAGGGGGCGTCGCGGCTTTTGTTGGGGATCATCAACGATATTCTCGACTATTCCCGCATCGATGCCGGGGGAGTGCTGCTGGAGTCCGAGCCGCTCTGTCTGGACGAGGTGTTGAATCGGGTCGTGGACCTGATGAGCATGGGGATGGCGGACAAGGGATTGGAGTGGTGGATCGATCGCCCTTTGAGTTTCGCGACCGGGTTGCGGGGCGACGCGCTGCGGATGGAACAGATTCTGATCAATCTGTTGGGCAACGCGATCAAGTTCACCGATCCGGGGGGGGAGGTGATTTTGGGGCTGTCGGTGATCGAGGCGCGGGAACGGGAGGTGGTGATACGGTTTTCGGTGCGGGATACCGGAATCGGCATGACGTTGGAGCAGTGTGCGCGTCTGTTTCAGCCGTTTGCCCAGGCGGACAGCTCCATCACCCGGCAATATGGCGGCACCGGTTTGGGATTGGCGATCTGCAAACGGCTGGTGGAGCGGATGGGGGGGTGGATCCGGGTGACGAGCGCGCCTGGAATCGGCAGTGAATTCATCGGACAACTCACCCTGAAACGGGATCCGGAAACGGAGTCGGATGATCTGGCCCGTCTGCGGCAGATGGGGTTGGGTGCGGAGGCGGGTGCGGTCGGGATTCTCTCCGGTCGGGCCACCGCCCGGAGGCTGTTGGCCCGGATGATCGGGGCGTTGGGGGTGGAGGTCGGGGTGTTCGCCACGGCGGATGAGCTGTTGTTGGCGTTCGGGCGTCGTGCGTGGCGGCAGGTGGTGCTGGATGTGCCGGTTCAGGAGATTCCCACGCTGGTGGAGCGGTTGCGACAGCGCAGAGCCGAGGTGCGAATCGTGGCTCTGCTGCCGACCGATCCGGAGATGGTTTCCGGCATGCGGGGGGTGGACGAGTGGATGGCCAGACCGGTGTTGCCGGTTGGATTGCGTTCGGCCCTGACGGGCGGTCGGGTGGTGGTCGAGGAGGCGGGGGGCTCTTCTTCCCGGACCGAGGCGGAGCCGGAACGGCTCTGGAGCGGCGCGCGGCTGCTGGTGGTGGAGGACAATCGACTCAATCAAATGGTGGCGCGGGAGCTTTTGACCGGCATGGGATTGGAGGTGGAGTTGGCCGGAAACGGAGCCGAGGCGGTGGAGCGGGTGGAGCGCGAGCGGTTCGACGGGGTGTTGATGGATGTGCAGATGCCGGTATTGGACGGGTTGAGTGCCACCCGTCGGATTCGTCGGTTGGAGGGATGCGCGGCGTTGCCGATTCTGGCCATGACCGCTCAGGCGATGTCCGGGGATCGGGAACGCTGTCTGGAGGCGGGCATGAACGATTATGTGCCCAAGCCGATCGATCGTCGGCTGCTTGAAGGGGTGTTGTCGCGTTGGATCCGGCCTCGGGAGCGGCGGGAGGCGCTGCCCGGTCTCCCGCAGAGCGGGGAGAGCTTGCCGACCGAGCCCTGGGTGAGTGCCGGGATCGAGGGGATCGATCTGCCGGACGTGTTGCGACGTCTGGGGGGGAATGTTCAGGTGTTGCGTGGATTGTTGAAGGTCTTTTGTCGGGATTATGCCGAGGTGGCGCAACAGGTGCGTCGTTTGGCGGGGGAGGGGTCGGATCCGGAGGGGCTGGAGCGGGTCGGTGATTTTTTGCATGCGCTCAAGGGCATGGCGGGGAATATGGGCGCGCGAGGCGTTCAGGAGTTGGCCAGAGCGATGGAACAGGAGGCCCGGGCCCGGAATTTTCCGTCCGATGCGTCGTTGGCGCGTCTGGAGGCGGCCATGGTGCAGGTGTGCGCGGCGGTGGCGGCCTTGCCGGAGTTGGAGTCGGGAGCGGGATTGTGGGCGTGGGATCGGGGGCGTGAACTGACCATCGGTTCGGTCGAGGCGGGTCTGGCGGGATTGCGTGCGCGTTTGGAGAACAACGATCTGGATGCGGAACGTTGGTGGCGTCATCTGGAGCAGGCGTTGTTGGATAGCGGTCGGGATGGAACCCGGTGGATGCAACCGATTGCCGAAGCGATGGCGCGTTTCGACTTCGCGGAGGCGTTGCGACTGGTGGATGAGTGGATCGCGGCGTGGAGGGTGGCGAAGCCCTGAGCATTGGCCCCTGGTGGGATGAGGTGTCTCTGTGACGCGGTTCCCCCCGACAATTCTGAAAATTGTTTTCTTGAACGTCAAAATCCTGGGGGATGAATCCCCCAGACCCTCTCTTTTTTTTCAATGGGTGCCGACGCTGCTGATCAATGAAGGGTTAGGCATGGGGGAAGGTAGGCCGCATGGAAATTGACTCAAGACGGGCCGGGCTGGGATGGTTGGGCGTGGTGGTGGCCGTGATCGGGGTGGGTGTGCTGGTCCTGGATCGCATGCAGGAGTTGTCGGATTTGTCGGAGCGGATCTATCGTCACCCTTTTGCGGTTTCCACGGCGGTGATGCGGATTCGGGATCAGGCGTCGCTGATGCATCTGGGGGTGATGGAGAGCCTTCACGGGCAGTTGGACGGCGTGCAGATGACGATTCGCCTGGAGGCGTTGGAACTGCGGGCGCGGGAGGATTTGCGGCTGGTTCAGGAGCGGTTTCTGGGGGATGGATCCCGGCCTTTGGTTCTGGGGGAGGCCTTGAGCGGTTGGGTCGCCTTGTGTCGCGAGGTGCTGGTGATCCACCGGGATCAGGGGAGCGAGGCGGCTTTCCAACGGATGAAACGGGAGCATGATGCACGCTTCCGACGGCTCATCGAGAGCAGTGAGGAGATTCTGCGTTTTGCCGACGGCAAGGCGATCGAATTCCAGCGGCAGGCGGGCGTGGAGATTCGGCAGGTCGCCTGGGTGGGGGTGGCTCTGGTCGTGAGCCTGTTGTCGCTTGGATTCTGGATCGGAAGGGTTTTGAGTCGTCGTTTGCAGGCTTTGGAGCGGGATCGGCGTCACACGCAGCATGCGTTGCTGGAACAGGCCGCCTTGCTGGAAAATCTGATGCTCACGGCGTCAGATCTGGCGATTGTGGCCACCGATTCCTCTCTGGTGATCAAGCTGTTCAATCCGGCGGCGGAGCGGCTGTTCGGGGTGCGTCGCGCAGAGGTGGTGGGGCATCGGGTCTGGGATCTGTTGGATCGTTTCGGGGTGGCGCGGACGCGGCTGGAGTCGATGATGGGACGGCTTGGCAAGGCGGGGCTGGAGCCGTTCGAGTATCACACCCCGGTGGAGCGGGGCGGGCGGATTCTGGAGATGCGGGTTTCGCGCATTCTCGATCAGGATCATCGGGGGGTTGGGTATCAGTTGTTGGCCATGGATATCACCGAAGCCCGGCGCGCCAACATTCGTCTGGCCCGATCCGAGGAGAAGTTCCGGCTGCTGATGGCCTCCGCCCGGGATGCCATTCTCGTGGCCGATGCGGAAAGCGGTCTGATCATCGACGCCAACCGCATGGCCGAAACGTTATTGCACCGTCCCTTGTCGGAGATCATCGGCATGCATCAGAGCCGTCTCCATCCGGTGGAGGAGCGGGAACGCTATCTGGAGATTTTTCGCAATCAGGTGGAGAGCGGTGGCGGTTTTCTCGCCAACGTTCAGGTGATCGACAGTCGCGGAGAGCGGATTCCGGTCGAGATCAACGCCGGAGTGATCCGGCTTGGGGATCGGTTGGTGATTCAGGGTATTTTTCGCGATGTCACCGAGCGTCACAACGCCGAACAGGCGTTGCGGTGGGCGTTGGATTCGCTCACCGCCAGTCAGAGCCGTCTGCAGGGGATTTTGGACAACTCGCGCGCCGTGATCACGCTCAAGGATCCCCGGGGGCGCTATCTGTTGATCAACCGGCGGTTTTCGGAGCTGTTCGGGGTTCGGGAGAGCGATTTTCTCGGCCATACCGATCAGGAGCTGTTTCCTCCGGAGGTGGCGGAGCGGATTCGTCGCAGCGACAGCCGGGTCATGGAGATCGGTCCTTGCGAGGTGGAGGAGAGTTGGCCGCATCCCGAGGGGATGCGGACCTATATCGTGGTCAAGTTTCCGCTGGTGGATTCCCGCAATCTGGTCACGTCGGTCTGCGCCATCGCCACCGAAATCACCGAGCGCAAGCGCATGGAAGAGGCGTTGCGCGAACTGAACGATTCGCTGGAAAAACGGGTCGCCGAACGCACCTTGGAGCTGGAGCGGTCCAATCGGGATTTGCAGCAGTTCGCGCATGTCGCCTCGCACGACTTGCAGGAGCCGTTGCGTCAGGTGAGCGGTTTCGCGCAACTGTTGTCCCGGCGTTATCGGGGGCAGTTGGATGAAAAGGCCGATCAATTCATCGATCACATGGTCGAGGGAACGCGGCACATGCAGGAGTTGATCGAGGCGTTGTTGAGTTATGCGCGGGTCAACACGCATGGCGCGCCGTTGTCGGAAATTTCGGGCGAACGGGTGTTGGATCAGGTGTTGCGCAATCTGGCGACCTCCATCGCGCAATCCGGAGCGGTCATCAGTCGGGATCCGATACCCGATATACGGGCCGATTCGTTTCAGTTGGTGCGCATGTTTCAGAATCTGATCTCCAACGCGATCAAGTTCAGGGGCGAGGTTCCGCCACGCATTCATGTCGGGGTGGAGTTGCTGGAGTCGTTCTGGCGTTTTTCGGTGCGTGACAACGGCTTGGGGATCGAAGAACGACACCGGGAGCGGATTTTCGTGATTTTTCAGCGGTTGCACAATCGGGTCACCCATCCGGGGACCGGAATCGGCCTGGCGATTTGCAAACGGATCGCCGAGCGGCATGGCGGGGAGATCTGGGTCGAATCCGAACCGGGTCGGGGCAGCACCTTTTATTTCACCCTGGCGCGCTGATTCGGGTGGCGCATCGCTTCGATCCTGGCGTGTTGGAAACGGATCTTATAAGATTCCTGAATAAATTTTCAGCTCAGGTCGGGAGTTTTGGCGGTGCTCCCGTATTTCGGAAGATGCGTTGGACAACAGGAGTGGGTGAGATGTTCTTTCAGACTTGGGCGACATTGGAATCGGGTAAAAAACGGCTGGTTGTGATGATGGCGGTGTTGATGTTGGGGGTCTATGCCTATGTGATTCATGCCAGCGCATCTTTTTTGTCGCAAAACAAGAGTGACGCCGATCAGCATCATCTGGCCCGCATGAATCCGGCGTTGGTCGAACCGGGTCATACCCCGCCGGAACCGCTGCCCGAAACGGGGGATTTCGTTCCGGTCAAGATTGGCACCTATATCGACAATATCGACACCCTGTCGATCAAGGACTCCACATGGAGCGCCAATTTTTATCTTTGGTTCCGTTGGAATGGGGCCAAGGAGTTGGATCCCGGCAGCAAATTTGTCATCGTCGATGGCACCATCACCAAGAAAGATTTGCTGGAGGAGTATCACGGCGCGGATCAGACCCATTACATGAAATATCGGGTGGCCGCCAAATTCTTGAAATTCTTCGACACCACCCGGGTTCCGATTGAAAATCACATGCTCAACATTTTCATCGAGGATGGGGCTCGCGATGGCACCAAACTGCGCTATGTGGCCGACAGCAACGCCAACGTCAGTTCACGGGTGAAGATTCCCGGATTCACGCTGATCAAAAACAGCAACGCGGTCAAGCCGCACACCTATAAATCCTCTTACGGCGATCCCAGAAGAGCCGACAACGACAAGAAAACCTTCACCCAATATGTGGTCGGCATCGAGATCCAACGCAGCGGCGTGGGGGTTTACGCCAAAATTTTCGTCTCTCTGTTCGCGGCGTTGGCGTTGGCGTTGTCGAACTTTTTCGTCAAGCCTTCCGATGTCGGTCCCCGCTTTTCCCTGCCGTCCGCCGCTTTTTTTGGCGCGGTGGCCAACTCCTACGTCGCCAACTCCATTCTGCCGCCGTCCGGCTCCTTCGGTCTGGTCGATTATGTGGCGGGATTCGGCATGGCCACCATTTTTCTGACCATCGCCCTGTCCTTGATTTCCAACTACATCTTCGTGAAAAAGGATGATAAATCCCTGGCGTTCGTGTTGGATCGGGTGATGTTCTTCGTGGTGGGGTTGTGCTGTGTGGCGGCCAACATCATTCTGCCGGTTGTCGCCTTCGGTTGAATCGTCGGGGTCCAGGGGCCAATGGCCCCTGGTGGGGTCCAGGGGCGAAGCCCCTGGGAGG
>JADGBU010000079.1:0-3965 GCA_015231295.1 Magnetococcales bacterium
ATCGACGCCGCCCAGTTGCCACCCGCCGAGGTCAAGCTGCGGATTCTGGAACAGACCATCTCCCGGTTGCTGGAGGCGGGATATGTCTACGTGGGCATGGATCACTTCGCCAAGCCTGGCGATGAGTTGGCCACCGCGCAGCGTCACGGGGGTTTGCATCGCAATTTTCAGGGATACACCACCCGCGCCGAATGCGATCTGGTGGGGCTCGGATTGACTTCCATCAGTCAATTCGGTCACGCTTATGCCCAGAATTACAAGACCTTGCCCGAATATTACGCCCGCATCGACGCCGGAGAGCTGGCCACCTTCCGGGGATTGGAGCTGAACGCCGACGATCGCATTCGTCGGGATGTGATCATGCGTCTGTTGTGTGATTTTCAACTGGACCGGGCCGCCACCAGCGAACGATTGGGCATTGATTTTCGCAGCTATTTCGCCGATGAGTCTTCGGAGATCGATCGCATGGTCGAGGAGGGATTGCTGGAAGACGATGGCAATCTGATGCGTGTCACCGCCGGTGGACGATTGTTGATTCGCAACGTCTGCATGGCGTTCGACTGGTATCTGGCCCACGGGCCGCAAAACAAGGCGTTTTCGAAGACCATATGAATATTTCCGAAAGTTCCGGCAAGGTGTTGATTCTGGGGGGAGGGATTTCCGGATTGTCCCTCGCGTGGTTTTTGCATCGTCGCGGGGTGGCGGTGGAGGTGCTGGAAGCGGGTGTGCGGCCCGGAGGCACGATGCGCACCGAACGCTCCGATGGTTATCAGGTGGAGCTTGGTCCCAACTCGACGCTGCAAAAGCCGGGAGAAAAACAGGATGCCCTGGGTCGGCTGGTGGCGGAACTGGGTTTGGAGGATCGACTCATCGAGGCGGATCCGCGGGCTTCCCGGCGGTATGTGATGCGTCGGGGCCGGATGGTGCCGTTGCCGGACTCTCCCCAATCGTTTTTGACTTCATCGGTTTTTTCTCCGCTGGCCAAGCTGCGCCTGCTGAAAGAGCCGCTGGTGGGTTGGGTGGATCACGAGGAGACCATCGCTTCGTTCGTGCGGCGTCGTTTGGGTCGGGAGTTTCTCGATTATGCCATCGAGCCTTTCATTTCCGGGGTTTACGCCGGGAATCCTCGGGATTTGTCGATTCAGGCGGCGGTTCCCAAGATTTACGAGTTGGAACAGCGTTTCGGTTCGCTGATCGTCGGCGGTCACATGACCGGAAAAGCCAAAAAGAACATGGGGGCTCCTCGGGGTCGTCTGGTGACGTTCGATGCCGGCATGGAGCTTTTGCCCGCCACTCTGGCCGAGCGGCTGCCTGCCGGGAGCGTGCGTTGCGGCCTGGAGGTGGTAGCGGTTTCTCCGACCGCTTCGGGCTGGCGCGTGGAGTGGAAAAACGCTCGGGAGGAGCGGGGCGTGGAGCAGGCCGAACGGGTGGTCTTGGCCATGCCGGCGCATGCGGCCTCCAAGGTTTTGTTCTGTTCGGTGCCGCAGGCCAGTCGGGTGTTGTCGAGCATCGCCTACGCGCCGATCGCCTCGGTGGCTCTCGGGTATCGTCGTTCTCAGGTTGCGCATCCTCTGGATGGTTTCGGATTTTTGTTGCCCCGTCGGGAGAAGGTGCGGCTGTTGGGAGCCTTGTTCTCTTCGACGCTTTTTCCCGGTCGCGCTCCCGAGGCCGGGACGCTTTTGACCGCCTTCATCGGCGGAGCCATGGACGCCGCCGCCCTGACCATGCCCGATGGCCCGTTGGAATCCTGGGTGCGCAAGGATCTGGCCGGCTGTCTGGGGATTTCCGGGGAGCCGGAGTTTGCCCGGTTGACCCGGTATCAGGAGGCGATTCCTCAATACAACGTGGGGCATCTGGGACGGATCGAGTCGTTGGATCGGATTCTGGAAGCCCAGCAGGGGCTTTACACGCGGGCCAACTGGCGGGATGGCATTTCGGTGTATGACTGCGTGTGGAATTCGGAACGCATGGCCCGTCGTCTCACCGGCGAGGAGGAGAAGCCGGAGGAGGAGTTGGTGCTGTGACCCGGCTGATCGCTCTGGACACGGAAACCACCGGACTGTCACCGGCCAAGGGGGATCGGCTGGTGGAGTTGGGGTGCGTGGAGTTGGTTCAGATGCGCAAAGGTCGGAGCAAACAGTGGTTCGTCAATCCGGAACGTTCCATTCCGGCGGAAGCGACCCGCATTCACGGCATCACCGACGAGCAGGTGGCCGGGGCTCCGCTGTTCTCGGGGATTGTCGAGGCGTTTCTGGAGTTCATCGGGCAGGATGGTCTGGTGATTCACAACGCGGCGTTCGACATGGGATTTCTCAACGCCGAGCTGGCGCGGATCAAGCGTCCGCCTTTGGATTCCGCTCGGGTCATCGACACGTTGTTGATCTCCCGGCGACGCTTTCCCGGAGCCAAAGCGGACCTCGATTCTTTATGCAAACGGCTGAAGATCGACAACACCCATCGAAAATTTCACGGGGCGTTGCTGGATGCGGAGCTGTTGGCCGATGTCTATGTGGCTCTGAACGGGGGGGCGCAATTTTCCATGGATCTGACCGGATCGGCGGATCCGGTGGTGATCTCGGAGGTGGTGCGGAGCGATGCCGGGGTGGTGTCGCCGGTGGTGGCGCGACCGGTTCGCGAGTGGCCCATCTCTCCGGAGGAGCAAAAAGCCCACGAGGCGTTTTTGGAATTTCTGCAAAAAAACTACGGAGGATGCCTCTGGTCGGGATAGACTGGCGGGGTCCAGGGGCCAATGGCCCCTGGTGGGGTCCAGGGGCGAAGCCCTTGGGAATGATCAGACACCCTCCATCAAAACTGGATATCCGAAACTCCAAATTCTACAACATGAATCAACTTAATCCCCCTTTGTCTTCCAGAGAGGGATTCATTGATGAATCGAGAAATCAGCTTCCCATTCGCAGGGTTGGCGGTTCGATGGGGCCCATCCACTGACCCACGCACAAACCCAACTGTTTTCCTTCCACCACGCCGACCCGATAGACGAATCCCTGTTTGATCAAGACCGCCTCGGCATAATTGGGAACCGGCTTCCACCAGTACCAACCCTGTTCTCTGGGTTTTTCATGTTTCCATTCCATCGCCGCATATCCATACTGTCTGTAATGTTATCGCCAAGGTTCTTATCTTGCCTTAACCGGTCCGAAAACACCAGAATCCATGTGTCAATTTTTCCTTGGAAAGGACTTGACTCTCCCGCGCCATTTTGAAATAGTGGCACGGCGTTTGGTATCCCCTGTCCGCATCACCCCCTTTTTCGATATAAGGTCGAGACTTTATGACTGCCACCGCACACTCAACGGCCCACTCCCATCCACCGGCAACCATCCAACCCGAGGAGGAGAGTCGTCGCGATTTTCTGATTCTGGCCACGGGAGCCGTCAGCGCGGTCGGCGTTGCGGGTGCCGCCTGGCCATTCATTCAATCCTGGAGCCCATCGGCGGATGTCTTGTCGCAGGCCACCACCGAGGTGGATATCAGTGCGCTGGGCAAAGGTCAGATGATCACCGTGCCCTGGCAGGGCAAACCGGTTTTCATTCTGCACCGCACCGACGAGCAGATCGCCTCCGCCAAAAAGGGTGACGCGGAAAAGTTGCCCGATCCCGCCAATGACGCCGATCGGACCCAAAAGCCCGAATATCTGATATTGCTGGCCATCTGCACCCATCTGGGCTGTGTGCCGCAACCGGTGGGAACCGGCAATTATGGTGGCTTCCTCTGTCCCTGCCACGGCTCCCACTACGACACTTCGGGACGCATCCGTCAGGGACCGGCCCCCAAAAACCTCGAAGTCCCCTATTACACCTTCAAGGATGACAAAATCCTGGTGATCGGCAAGGCGGTCGGTTGATCCGACGGCAAGGGATGAATCATGACAAACAGCTTTCACCAAAAAAAGATGCGTGCAAGGAGACCTCATGGTGTTTAAATCGCTCATGGATTGGGTGGAT
>JADGBU010000079.1:3987-14830 GCA_015231295.1 Magnetococcales bacterium
TCTGCCCGTCACGGCTCTGATCAAAAGTCAGGCCACCGAATACCCGACGCCCAAAAATCTCAATTACTGGTGGAACTTCGGCTCGTTGGCCCTGTTCTGCCTGATCATCATGCTCCTGACCGGTCTGTTTCTGGCCATGCATTACAAGCCGGACGCGAATCTCGCGTTCGATGCCGTGGAGCACATCATGCGTGATGTCAACTATGGCTGGTTGTTGCGTTATCTGCACGCCAACGGTGCCACGTTCTTCTTCATGACCGTCTACATTCACATTTTGCGTGGCATGTATTACGGCTCCTATCGGGCCCCGCGCGAAATTCTCTGGTGGATCGGCATCATCATCTTCTTCCTGCTGATGGCCACCGCCTTCATGGGCTATGTGCTGCCCTGGGGTCAGATGTCCTACTGGGGTGCGGCGGTCATCACCAATCTGATGAGTGCCATCCCCGTGGTCGGTCAGGAGCTGGTGATCTGGATCTGGGGCGGCTTCGCGGTCGGCGATCCCACCCTGAATCGTTTCTTCGCGCTGCACTTCCTGCTGCCTTTCGTGATCTTCGGCGTGGTGATCGTCCATTTGTGGGCCTTGCACGCGGTTCACTCCAACAACCCGGATGGCGTCGATCCCGATTATCAAAAGGATTGCATTCCGTTCCATCCTTATTTCACGGTCAAGGATCTGTATGGCGTCGGGGTGTTTTTGCTGGTCTATTGCGCCTTCGTCTTTTTCCTGCCCAACTTCTTCCTGGAACCCGATAACTACATCCCGGCCAACCCGATGCAGACCCCGGCCCACATCGTGCCGGAGTGGTACTTCCTGCCGTTCTACGCCATTCTCCGTTCCATCGACTTTCTGGGCTCCTACAGCAAGCTGGCGGGCGTGATCGCCATGGGTGCCGCCATTGCGATCCTGTTCATTCTGCCCTTCCTGGATCGCTCTCCGGTGCGTTCGTTCCGTTATCGTCCCTTGAGCAAACAGCTCTTCTGGATCTTCGTCATCGACTGTTTCATCCTGGGATGGGTGGGTTACAATCCGGCGGATGCCACTCGTTTCAACGGCGCGCTGCCTTTGATCGTGGTGGGTCGCACCTGCACGGCGATCTACTTCGGCTATTTTGCCCTGTTGTGGATCATTACCGCCTTTGATATCGAAAAACCCAAACCCGTGCCCAAAAGCCTGTAAGAAGGGGAGCAAACCAACATGGACTTCTTGAAATTCCTCAAAGCCGTCGCCCTTGCGGCAGCGGTGGTTCTTCCCCAATCGGCCCTGGCTTCTTCCGATGGTCCGGTTCTGCCCAAGCAGGATTGGAAATTCGTGGGCATCTTTGGGCAGTTCGATCAGGCGGCCCTCAAGCGTGGCGCGCGTGTCGCGGTGGAAGTGTGCATGGCCTGTCACTCCATCAAGTACATCAAGTTCGACGCGCTGAAGAAGCTCGGCTTCACCGAGGCCGAGGTGATCGCCCTGGCCGAAGCGCAGAGCCGCAACAAAAAAGATGCCATGCTCAGCCCCATGGATGCCACGTCGGCCAAGGACAGCTTCGGTGTCGTTCCGCCGGACCTCTCCCTGATGACCAAGGCGCGCAAAGGCTATGAGGATTATCTCTATGCCATCCTGAACGGCTATGCCAGCGACGCGGATCGGGCGTTGGTGCAGAAAGTGATGGAAGATGGTTCCCTCTCCGAGCAGGAGCTGCTGGAGGTCTCCTCGGCTTTGGGCCTGAACGCTCACAATCCCGAGCGGGTCAAAGAGGTGTTGGTGCGGATTCAGGCCAACGAGAATTTCAACAAATATTTCCCTGGCAACTTTTTCGCCATGCCTCAGCCTCTCAGCGACGGTTCGGTGACTTATCCGGATGGCGTGGAGAACTCCCTGAAGCAGATGTCTCACGATGTCACCACCTTCCTGGCCTGGGCCGCGGAGCCGACCTTGATGGAACGCAAGGCTCTCGGGGTCAAGGTGATGCTCTATCTGATGGTGTTGACCGTCATGTTCTATGCCGTCAAGCGGCGCGTCTGGGCCAAGATTCACCACTGATTCCCCTGATGGGCTGGCCACAAAAAAACCCCCGGAGCGATCCGGGGGTTTTTTTGTGGGGGTGTGTCGAGGTCAAAACCCTGGGGGAAGAATCCAGGGTCGCGGTTTGGAATCAGACGATCGGTTTTTCCTTGATCTTGATGCATTCGCCCTGGGCATAGGCGAGAAACTCCTCCACGGCCTTGGAGCGGAATTTCTGTTTTTGATAGACAAAATTGAGCTTTCTCCGGATCGATCCCTCTTTGAGGCGTCGGATTTCCAGAGAGTTCAGGCTCACCTCCTTGCGCAAGGCGATGAGGGAGACGATACTGAAACCGACCCCTCCTTCCACGGCGGCCTTGATCGATTCGGTGGAGCCCATTTCGAGGATCATATCCAATTGATCGTAGTTGACGCCGAATTTGCTCAACTGATCGGTGATGACGGCACGGGTGCCGGATCCCTCTTCGCGGGAGACGAATGGATACTCCTTGAGTCGCTGCACCGGCACCTCATCCAGTTTGGAGAGGGGATGACCCGGAGCCATGATCAGGACCAGTTCATCCTCCATGCAGGGGGAGACCACGATGTTTTTGTTGGTCACGGGCCCTTCGACCATGCCGATGTCGATGGTGGCATCTTCGAGTTTGCGGATCACCATGCGGGTGTTGTGAACCGTCAGGCGGACCTGCACACCGGGGAATCCGTCATGATACCCGCTGAGGATGCGAGGCAGCAGATATTCACCCAGAGTGGTGGTGGCTCCCAGTTTGATCACGCCACGGGTGACGCCGGTCATTTCGTTGATGGCTTTTTCCGTCTCCCGATAGAGTTCCAGAATCCGGTCCGCATAGCTGAACACCATCATGCCCGCCTCGGTGAGGGAGATGCGGTTGTGATGACGATCGAAGAGGCGGGTGTTGAAATGCTCTTCGAGTTGGCGGATCTGAAAGGTGACGGCAGGTTGGGTCAGATACAACTCTTCGGCGGCTCTGGTAAAAGAAAGATGCTTGGCGACCGAATAGAATACACGCAGTCGGGTGTCGGAAAAGCTCATGGAGAAAAACCTTCTGGCAGGGTGGATGCATGGAGGGGACCGAGCTGTATGCTAAAAAAAAAATTGATGGATGTATAGGGTAAAATGGATTCTCGTGAAAAATATCACCGATGCATGCGCCGCCTTGGGAATCGAGCCATATTCGCGGTATAGTCTGATTTCAGAGACTCTTTTCGTTCGAGATCGTTCCCCTAAAAAATCGAGATATCACCCATGGGCCATAAACCGCGCATCGATTCCCAGGAGAGCTTGACCCCTCGATATGCCCACTATCGCCGTTGGCTGTGCGCGGCGCATCCCGGATTGGAATCGCGTCTGGTTCGAGGACCAATGATCCGGGGAACGTGGCGCGAGGTGTCGGAAAAATACGAGATCATCCTGCTGGATGCCTTCGGCGTGCTGAATCTGGGAGATCAGGTGATCCCGGGAGCCCCCGAGGCGGTCGCCGCCTTGCAGGAGCGTGGCAAAACGGTGCGCGTGGTCTCGAACAATGCCTCCCAATCCCCGGCTGGCATCGCGAAACGATTGCAGAAAATGGGATTCAATCTGAGCGTGGAGCAGATCGTCTCGTCTGGCATGGCGGCGGTTTCGTTCGTGGCGGAGTCCGATTATCGGGATCGGCCCTATTTTCTGGTGGGCAGCGAGGAGAGCGTGTCGGCCTATGCCCCGAATCCCGAACGGTTGATGGTCAATCGGTCGGGATCCCCGCTGCCGCTGGAGGCGGCGGAATCGATCCTGTTTTGCAGCAATCGGGATTATCATGGCGGGGCGCAGGAGGCGGAACTGCTGCGTCTGCTGTCGAAAAAACGGGTGCCGATCCTGCTGGCCAATCCGGATTTGGCAACTCCCAAGCCCGATGGCCGATTGGAAGCGGTGGCAGGTTACGCGGCGTTCGATCTGGCGGAACGCTTCGAATTGAAAATCGTCGGGATCGGCAAGCCGTTTCCGCCTATTTTTCAGGAGGTGAAACGATGCTTTCCCGATGTGCCCGCCGAGCGGTTCCTGATGGTGGGAGATACGCTGGATACCGATGTGTTGGGCGCGGTGGTGATGGGCTTTGGTAGCTGTCTGACCCTCTCCGGAGCGTGCGCCGGATGGGGCGAGGCGTTGGAATCTTTGTGCGACGCCCGGGGTATTCGTCCCGATTGCGTCATCTCTTCCCTGGGTGACTTCCTTTTGGAGTGTTGATCATGGCCGATTTTCAATATGGGGATCTTTTCAAGCTGGCGCATGACCAGACCGAATACCGTCTGTTGAGTCAAGATCATATCCGAATCGACTCCTTCGCGGGAGGACGAATGGTGATGGTCGATGCGGAAGGGTTGACCTTGCTGGCTAAAGAAGCCATGCGGGATGTGTCGTTCCTGTTGAGAACCAGTCATTTGCAGCAGTTGCGCGCCATCCTGGATGATCCGGAAGCATCGGGAAATGATCGCTATGTGGCGTTGGAATTGCTGAAAAATGCCAATATCGCCGCAGGCATGGTGCTGCCGAGCTGTCAGGATACCGGAACCGCTACCGTGGTGGCCAAGAAGGGGGGACGGGTTTGGACCCGTGGCGAAGATCGGGAAGCGTTGGCGCGTGGCATTTTCGAGGCCTATGCGAATAATAATCTCCGTTATTCACAATTGGCACCGATCACCCTCTATGATGAAAAAAATACCGGAACCAATCTCCCGGCCCAGATCGATATCGAGGCGGTCGATGGGGAAGCCTATAAGTTTTTGTTTCTGGCCAAGGGGGGAGGATCGGCAAATAAGACCTTCCTGTTCCAACAGAACAAGTCCCTGCTGAATCCGGAATCGCTGGCCGCTTTCGTGGCCTCGAAGTTGAAAGATCTGGGAACCTCGGCCTGCCCTCCCTATCACCTGGCTTTGGTGATCGGTGGCTTGTCGCCGGAAATGACTCTGAAAACCGTTAAATTGGCTTCGGCGCGCTATCTCGATGGTCTGCCGGAGCAGGGCGATGGGATCGGAGGAGCCTTCCGCGATCGGAACTTCGAGGCCGAAGTGGTCGAAATGGCCAAGAAATTGGGTCTGGGTGCCCAGTTCGGTGGCAAGTATTTCGCGCATGACGCCAGAGTGATCCGATTGCCGCGACATGGCGCATCGTGCCCGGTGGGATTGGGTGTGTCGTGCTCGGCAGATCGGAATATTCTGGGCCGTATCGATGAGACGGGGATTTGGTTGGAAGCGTTGGAAAGAGATCCCGCCCGTTTTCTGCCCGAGGTGGAGTTGCCCGCTGGTGAGGCGGTGCGGGTGGATTTGAATCAATCCATGTCGGAGATTCGCTCTTTGTTGAGTCAGTATCCGGTTAAGACGCGATTGTCTTTGAGTGGGCCGATTGTGGTGGCCAGGGATATCGCTCATGCCCGCATTCAGGAACGACTCGATCGGGGAGAGGGAATGCCGGATTATTTCAAGAATCACATCGTTTATTATGCCGGACCGGCGAAGAAACCAGATGGATTGCCTTCGGGGTCGTTCGGACCGACGACTGCAGGGCGTATGGATAGCTATGTGGATCGGTTTCAGAAGGTGGGTGGGTCGTTGGTGATGTTGGCCAAGGGGAATCGCAGTCGGCAGGTGACGGATGCGTGTAAGGTCAATGGGGGGTTTTATTTAGGGTCGATTGGTGGGGCGGCGGCTTCGTTGGCTCAGCAGAGTATCAAAAAGGTGGAGGTGATTGATTTTCCGGAGTTGGGAATGGAAGCGGTTCATCGTATCGAGGTGGAGAATTTTCCGGCGTTCATTGTGGTGGATGACAAGGGGGGAGATTTCTTCGCGGAACTGGGCCTATAAAACACTGGTAAAAAAAAAGAAGGGGTCTGGGGGATTCTTCCCCCAGGGTTTTGATCTTTTGACTTTGACTTTGACTTGCTTTTGACTTTGCGCGCTTTTCAAAAAAGCTTTTTTTCGCGTTTTTTGCGAAAAAAAGCGCAAGCGCGCTTTTCAACAAATCACTCGCGCCTGTACGAGTGAGCCTTGGCAGCAATCGTTTCCGCTTTTTGGAAACGATTGCTGCGCCTTGCACCAGTCAAAAGATTAAAACCCTGGGAGATGAATCTCCCAGACCCTCTCTTTTTTTTCAATAGTTGGAGAACAATCGATCTACAGCCACGCCCTCGCCAAAATCGCATCCATAACCCGATCGGGCAACAATCGACTCAGGAACGCAAAAAGATGCGTGGGAATCGTCACCCCATACCGCAGCTTGGGATGCGAACTTTCCAACGCATGAATCACCTTCTTCAAAACCGCCTCCGGAGGCAACGTGAATCCCCCTCCACCCCCCTTCAACGCCTTCTGACGAAAATGCGTCTCCATGGCGCGATAATTCTCCAAATGTCTGCTGGAAGCCGCATCCACATGACGCTTGAAAGCCAACGTGGCATTGGCCCTGAATCGTGTCGCAATCGGCCCCGGTTCGATCAAAATGAAATGGATCCCACTTCCTTTCCACTCCAACCGCAAGGTATCGGTCATTCCTTCCAAAGCGAACTTACTCGCCACATAAGCACCCCGATAGGGCAACGCCACGAACCCCAATACCGAACTGTTCTGAATCACCCGCCCATGCCCTTGTCGATGCATGATCGGCAAAATCAGACGGGTCAACTCATGGGTGCCGAACACATTGGTCTCGAACTGTTCTCGCAACGCATTGCGATCCAGATCCTCCAGGGCTCCCGGCTGCCCGAACGCACCGTTATTGAACAGGGCATCGAGGGTTCCTCCGGTCTGCGTCGTCACCCAGGCGACCGCTTCCCGGATCGATTCCGAATCGTTGAGATCCAACCTGCAGGACTCAAACCCCTGCTGACATAACATCTCAACGTCATCGAGCTTTCTGGCCGTAGCGAATACCCGATGTCCTCGTTCTCGCAACCCCTGGGCAACACACAGTCCGATGCCGCTGGAACAACCAGAAATCAGGATTGTTTTCATCATGCTTTGCCACTCATTCCCAACACATTCCCACCTGAACAGGATGGCCTCGCAACCATTCGGCGGCGGTCATGCGACGTTTTCCGGGGGGCTGAAGCTCGGTGACGATCACCGAGCCTTCCCGACAGGCAATCTCCGGCCCATCATCGTGCAGGGAGAGGATGGTTCCCGGGGATCCGGATCCTTCCTGATTCAGTCGGGCATGCAGGAGTTTAACCGGTTGATTTTCCAAAAGGGCGGAGGCTCCCGGCCAGGGATTGAGAGCCAGAATATGGCGTTGCACCTGACGGGCGGGTTGATCGAAAGAGATTTTCTCATCGGCGCGGACCAGTTTCGGGGCATGGATCACTCCGACATCGGGTTGCGGCGTGGGGCGGATGCGATTCGCCTTCAGAGCTTCGATGGTCCGGAGCAACAGAGCGGCTCCCATTTGGGCCAGAGCGTCATGCAATTCACCGCCGGTGATGGTTTCGGACAGAGACAGGGATTCCATGGAGAGGATGGGACCGGTATCCAATCCCTGATCCATGCGCATGATGGTGATTCCCGTTTCCGGATCACCTGCCAGCAACGCCCGATGAATGGGAGCGGCTCCACGCCAGCGGGGCAACAACGAGGCGTGAACGTTGATACATCCTTGGGGGGGCATTGCGAGGATCGCCTGCGGCAGAATCTGACCATAGGCCACCACCACGATGAGATCGGGTTGCAACGCCTGGCAATCGGCGATGGCAGAGGGATCTTTCAACTTTTGGGGCTGGAAGGTGGGAATGCGATGGTGCATCGCCACCTCCTTGACCGGTGACGGACGCAGTTTCATGCCGCGTCCGGTGGGGCGATCGGGTTGGGTGAAGACTCCAACCACGGAGTGGGTGCTGTCGATCAGGGCGTTCAGGGAGGGGAGCGCGAAGTCGGGTGTTCCCATGAAGACGATGCGCCAGCTTGACATGGGATCACTCCTCCTGTTGTTTTTTCTTCTTGAGTTTTTGCAGAATGATCGAGCGTTTCAACCGAGAGATGTGATCAATGAACAAAATGCCATCCAGATGATCGATCTCGTGTTGAAAACAGACGGCCAACACTTCATCGGCATCGATGATCACCTCCTGACCATGCTGATTGAGTCCTTTCACCTGGACCTGAGCGGATCGGGTCACATCCGAGGTGTGCTCTGGCACCGAAAGACACCCTTCATTCCAGACCAGTTCCCCTTCCTGATGGATGATTTCCGGGTTGGCCAGAAAGATCGGATTGCGTTTGCCCTCTTTTTTGGCGTACTCCACATCCACCACGATGACCCGTTGGGCCACGCCGACCTGGGTGGCGGCGAGTCCGATCCCTTGGGCGTGATACATGGTTTCGGCCATATTTTCCATGAGGCGGCGCACGGCCTCGGTGACGGCAGGAACCGGCAGGGCTTTTCGTTTCAGACGGCTGTCGGGGGCGGTGAGTATGGTGAGTCGGGTCATGTTCGATCCATCGTGGTGTGATTGATTTTCAACGATTGGCGGATATGTTAGCCGGTTTGTTCTCTCAAAGGAAGAGTTGCGGATCCACATCGATTTCCAGCCGGATGCGATGGCCGGCCATGGATTCGGCCAGAGAAAGAATGCCCGACAACGCTCGATGCAAACGTCCGCCTTCACGTTCCTTGATCAGCAACTGCCAGCGATGACGATTACGCAACTTGAACAAAGGTGCCGGAGCCGGACCCAGACACTCCACCTCGACACTGGGAATCAACGCCGCTTTCAACATTTGACAAAACAGTTCGCCATCCGGTTTCAAGGGGGTCGAAATACGCATCATGGCCAGTCGTCGAAAGGGGGGATAACCGGCCTGACGCCGGAACGCCATCTCCTGTCGGGCGAAATCGGGGGTTCTGCCCAGAGCGGCGGCCACGGCGTAATGATTGGGATCGAGCGTCTGAATGATGGCCAATCCCGACTGATCTTCCCGCCCGGCCCGACCCGCCACCTGGGTGAGAATCTGAAAGGTACGCTCCGCCGCCCGGAAATCGGGTTGACATAAAGTGGTTTCCGCCTGCACCACCCCCACCAGAGACAATCCGGGAAAATGATGCCCTTTGGCGGTCATCTGGGTTCCGACGAGAATGTCGATCTGTCGGGCGTGAAAGGCGGTGAGAGTCTCCTCCAGGGTGTGAACGCCGGAGGTGACGGCATCCCGATCCAGACGGGCGATCCGGGCTTGCGGAAACAGACTCCTGGTCTCTTCTTCGAGACGCTGCGTGCCGGGTCCGAAATGATACAGACTCAATTGACCGCAGGAGGGACAGATATCCATCGGATCGCGGCTGAAGTCGCAGTAGTGACACAACAATCGGGAACGATTCTTGTGCAGCGTGAGCGTCACCGAACAGTTGGGACACTGAATCGCCTGACCGCAGCGATGACACAGCAGCGAAGGCGCGAAGCCGCGACGATTGAGAAACAATAAAATTTGTCGATTGGCATTCAGGGTATCGCTCATGGCCTGCCGCAGAGGCGGAGAGATCAGGCCATCCTTGCCCATGAGACGTTGCAACGCCGGATCGGACAACAAGATCGCCTCGACCCGAGGCACATGACCCCCTCCCGCCCGACGGGTGAGACGCAAATGACCATAGCGACCCCGTTCCACATTGGCCAGGGATTCCATGGAAGGGGTGGCACTGCCCAGAATCAACACCGCCCCGCACTTCTGAGCCCGTACCGCCGCCATATCCCGCGCCTGATAGGGGACGCTGCCCTCCTGCTTGTAGGAGGGGTCATGCTCTTCGTCCACGATCAGCAATCCCAGGTCGGCGAACGGGGCGAACAGCGCGCTGCGGGCACCGACGGCCACTCTGGCTTCACCCTTGCGGATGCGCCACCACTCTTTGGGACGCTGCGTGCGGGTCAGGCCGGAGTGCAACACCGCCAGAGTCGCGGGAAAACGGGCCCGCAACCGGGCGATCATCTGCGAGGTGAGGGAGATTTCCGGCACCAGCACCAACGCTTGACGCCCAAGCCGCAGACCGCTTTCGATGGCGCGCAGATAAACCTCGGTCTTGCCGCTGCCGGTGATTCCTTCCAACAGAAAAGGGGCGAATCGCTTCTCTTGCAAAGCCTGATGCAACCGCTGCACACAGAGGTTCTGTTCCTCGGTGAGCGTCGGAGGCGGGAGCGCGCTCCAGGGTTCGTCAGGCTCGGCGGGAGCGGACTCCTCGGGCAATCGGGCCGACCAGGTGGTTTCCAGCCGGATCAGAGCCCGTTTTTCCAGCTCTTTTAAGCGTTCGATCAATCCCTTTTTGCCGAAGTGAGAGGCCAGAGTCTCTTCGGACAGACCATCCTTGCGTTGTCGGATTTTGGTCGCCAGGGGAAGCAGGGCCGGGGGGATGGTTTCGGGATCGGCCTCGGCGCGCCAGATCGCGCGACGTTTGCGTTGATAGCTCAGCTCGCCGGGCAGGGCGGCGGCGGCCACCGAACCGAGCGAACAAAGATAGTAACGGGAGATCCAATCGAGCAGATGGAGCAGATCCGCGCCCAACAGGGGCAACTCTCCGAGAGTGGCGGCGATTTCGAGGATTTTGCCCTCTTTCCAGGCGGGCTCGTCGGTGAGTTCCCAGACCACGCCGGTTTGATGGGTGCGTCCCGTGGGCACCAGAACCAGAGAGCCCGGTTCGACGCTCATGCCTGCGGGCAGGGCGTAGGTGAAGAGCGTATGTTTGGGAATCGGCAGGGCGACTTGGGCAAAGCGCATGAGGTTCGATCAACAACGGTTGGGGTCCAGGGGCCATTGGCCCCTGGTGGGGTCCAGGGGCGAAGCCACTGGGACGTTTGATATCAT
>JADGBU010000080.1 GCA_015231295.1 Magnetococcales bacterium
TGCCCGGTGGGGCATCGTCGCCGAAGGTGGCGCAGACGCGATGCAGACCGGTGGGGGTGCGACCGCTCGACTCCTGGGAGCCGAAGCCCGCCAGACCGGTGGAGATCGGCCAGCGGCGATTTTTTTTCTTCGGCAGGGGGAGGCCGTTCGGGGCACGTTGTCCCAGGAGGGTCAGCCGTTGGGTGGCCCCGATGACGACGATGGCGGGCTGGATGCCATCCCAGCCCGCCTGACGCAGACGGCGTTGCGCCGTTTTGAGGGGTTTACTCATCGCCTCCCAGGATGCCCAGCAGACGCAGCAGGCTGGTGAAGAGATTGACCACGTTGAGATACATGGAGAGCGCGGCCACCGAGGGGGCGACGGCCCAGGGATTGTCCTTGAGTTCCTGGGTTTCGTAGAGGATGTAGCCCGCGAAGATCACCGATCCGACGGCGGACATGGCGAAGGAGAGGGCCGTGGATTGCACGAAGAGATTGATCAATCCGCCGACCACGACCACGATCAATCCGGCGAAGAGCATGCCGCTCATCATGGAGAGGTCGCGTTTGGTGGTGAGGGAGTAGACCGACAGGCCGGTGAAGACCGCGCCGGTGAGGAAGGCGGCCTGACCCACCACGCCGGAGAGTCCCGCCCCCACATAGTGGGCGATGACCGGACCGAGAGAGAGACCGGACAGGGCGGTGAACAGGAACAGGGTGGCGGCGTTCTGGACCTTGAAGGCCAGGAACATGGCCGCGAACATCATGACCAGAAGAATGATCGGGTGTTCACGGGCGAAGGGCAGGGTCATGCCGACATAACCGGCGGCCACGGCCACCAGCAGGCTGGAGGCCAGCAGGGCGTAGACCTGCTTGAGATAGGCCGACACTTCGCTCGAAGCCCGCGCTTTGACCGCCGCGCCGCCCCAGGGGGTGTCGTGAGAGGGAAATTTGGAATTTTTGGACATGATGGACTCTCCGTGGAATGTTGGCAGTTTTGTCAACTTTAAGGCGTGCTTCAGGTACGATTTTGCTAATGATTCTATCACGAAGGATAGGTATTGTGCAATTGAATTGCAATGGCTGCGGGAACTGTGCTATGTGAATGAATGAGGGGGAGATGTGCTTTGGAATGGTGTGCGGCATTCGGTGGTGATTGGTCCGCGATTTTTTTCTCTTCAAGCCTGACAAACTGGAGCTTCCATGTCCCTCAACGATGATCAGACAGCAGACAAAAACCGGGATGAGCCTAAAGTGGACCGGAGGCGTCGTCCGGAACGACGGGATGAAATTCTCAAGGCGGTCATGACCCTTCTCGAAAAGGGGAATCGTCGTGTCACCACCGCCGAATTGGCCGCCGAGGTTGGATTGTCGGAGGCGGCACTTTATCGACATTTCACCGGCAAGGATGCCATTTTTCAGGCGTTGACCAACTATTTGCGCGATCATTTGCTGCGACCGGTCGATGGGGGGGGATCGGTTTCGGCGGTGGCCCGGTTGCGTCAACAGTTCGAACAACACCTGAAATTCTTTGCCGATCATCCGGGTTTGTGTCGCATTTTTCTGGTCGAAGGGGTGATGACGCGGGCGGAAAGTCAGGCGATGAGCCGGATCGTGCAGGAGTATGGCCGTCAGGTGGAAAAGATCATGGCCGCAGCCCAGGAGGCGGGTGAACTGACCGCCGGGCTGAATCTGCCGGATGCGGCGAATTTTTATGTGGGCTTGCTTCAGGCGGCCACCTTGCGTTTTGTCATGAGCGGTTTCACCGCCTCCCCGATGCGGGAACTGAATGCCTCGTGGGGCTTTTTCTGTCGCGGGGTGGGGGTCGAGGATCCGGGAGCGAAGGGCTGAACGCCCGATCGACAATCGTTCGCGAGCGGAGTCCAGAAAGCCAAAGAGGGTCCGGGAGAAACTCCTGGACCCTCTTTGCTTTGGTGCGGATAGCCGGATTTGAACCGGCACGGCGTGAACCACTGCCCCCTCAAGACAGCGTGTCTACCAATTCCACCATATCCGCGTCTTGACTTAACAGCCTAACAGAGGCTTTCATAGTTGGCAATGGTTTTCATCACGACAGATTGAGGATAATATCAACTCCATGTTCGATGCGCGTCCGATTGGCATTTTCGATTCCGGGGTGGGGGGGCTCACGGTGCTGGAAGCACTGACGCAGCGTTTTCCTCACGAGGGGTTCATCTATCTCGGGGATACCGCCCGGGTGCCTTATGGCACCAAGTCGGCGCGTACCGTGGAACGCTACAGCGTGCAGGTGGCGGATTGCCTGCTGCGACGCGGGGTCAAGGGGTTGGTGGTGGCCTGCAACACCGCGTCGGCTTTGGGACTGGCGGCGTTGCGGGCCCATTGTCCGGTTCCGGTGCTGGGGGTGATCGAGCCGGGATGCCGCGCCGCCATCGGCGTCACCGCCGCGCGCGAAGAGCCGGGGCGGGTCGGGGTGATCGGAACCCGTTCCACCGTCTCCAGCGGAGCCTATCCCTATCATCTGGCGATGCTCGATCCCCGGATTCAGGTGCTTTCGTTGGCCTGTCCCCTGTTCGTGCCGCTGGTCGAAGAGGGGTGGGTGGATCATCCGGCGGTGCGCATGATCGTCGAAGAGAGCTTGACCCCGCTGTTCGCGCAGCGACTCGACGCCTTGATCCTTGGCTGTACGCACTACCCGGTCCTCAAGAAGGTGATCGCCGAAACCATGCCGGGAGTGGCTCTGGTGGACTCTTCGGCGGCGGTGGCCGATGATCTGGGACGTTATCTGGGCGGGGTGATCCGGACCGCTCCGCCAGGACAGACGCGGCGTCTGGAATTTCTGGTGACGGATGTGGCCGATCGTTTCAAGGAAACCGCGCGACGTTTCATCGCCGGGGTCGAGGCCGAATGGGTGGAAATGGTGGATCTCTAGGGGTCGGGATCCGCGAGGATTCTCCAGGTATATCAATCTTTCGAGAGGGCAAGAGGAATTTCCAGGCATGTCAGCATCACCATGGGTCGGAAACGTCGATGGAACCGCCTTCGAGCGCGAGGTTCTGGAACGCTCCCGCAGCGTTCCGGTATTGGTGGATTTTTGGGCCACCTGGTGCGGTCCGTGTCGCACGCTGGGGCCGATTCTGGAAAAATTGGCCGATGAAATGAATGGCCGCTTCTATCTGGCCAAGATCGATTCGGATCGGGAGCCGGAACTGGCCCGTCGCTACGGCGTGCGCGGGATTCCGGCGGTCAAGCTGTTCGTGGATGGCAAGCTGATCGATGAGTTCACCGGAGCCCTGCCGGAATCCCAGGTGCGGCGTTTTCTGGATCAGGCACTGCCGGGAGAGGCGGACAAGCAGGTGGCTCTCGCCCGCGAGGCCGAAGCGCGCGAGGCGTGGCACGAAGCGGTCGCGCTTTATCAGGCGGCCCTGAGCCTGGAAGGAGAACATGCGGGTGCTCTGCTGGGTCTGGCCCGGGTGCTGCTGGCTCTGGAGCGTGGCGAGGAGGCGACGGCTCTGCTGGCCCGGCTCAAACCCCGCGACCGGGAGAGCGTCGAAGCCAAAACCCTGGCGGCGCGATTGGCTTTTCTTGGGGGGGCGGCAGACCTTCAGGCCTTGATGGATCGGGTGCGGGAGAATCCGGAGGATCTCGGCGCGCTGCTCGAACTGGGAGAGACGCTCGTGGCTCAGGAGCGGTATGCGGAAGGACTGGATCATTTGCTGGAGGTGGTGCGCCGGGATCGGAGCTTCGGCGAGGATGCGGGCCGCAAGGCGATCATCCGGGTGTTTGATCTGTTGGGACCGGGACATCCCCTGATTCCTGGATATCGTCAGAAGCTGTCGGCGTTGCTTTTTGCGTGAAATTGACCAGGGGCTTTGCCCCTGACCCCTACCAAGGGCTTCGCCCTTGGATCCCACCAGGGGCCAATGGCCCCTGGACCCCGCCAGTTGTGTTTTAGTGACACACCTGAGAACGCCCCGCCGCCTTGGCGCGATACAGGGCGGCATCCGCATGTTCCCACCAGGTTTGCAGCGTGTCGGGCGATTGCCATAACGCCAGACCCACACTGACCCCCAATGCATCCGAACCGGGCGCGCGAATGTTGAGCGCCTTGACCGCGCCGCAAAGCCGTTCCATCAGCAGATTGGCTTTTTCCAGCGGGGTGCTCGGGAGAATCATGGCGAATTCGTCCCCCCCGACCCGCGCCAGCAGATCGGAATCGCGCACGATCCGGGCGAAGGTCTGGGAGACGGTCTGCAAGACCACATCCCCTTCGCCGTGTCCGAGACGGTCGTTGATCGCCTTGAAGTGATCCAGATCCAGACAGGCCAGCACCAGCGGATTGCCGTGACGACTGGCATGAGCCATTTCCATGGCGGCCCGCTCCTCGAAAACCCGACGGTTGACCAATCCGGTCAGGGCGTCGCGCCGGGCCTGATCATACAGATCCTCATAGGCCATGGCCCGCTCCAAAGGACCGCGCAACTCGTCGAGCACCTCCTCTTCCAGATGCAGAAAAGGCGCGGTGGAAAGCTCCGGACAGGGATGAATGACCAATAAACAGTCGGCGTGATCCGGATCCAGGGGCCATAGATGATAAAAACGTTCCACCAAAGGCAACTCGCCGGAACGCTTTTCGTGCAACGGCTGACTCATCAACTCCTGGGCCAGCTCCTGCAATTGTTGACGGTCCGGACCGTGACAGGAGCAGGCGGTGTGAATGCGGCGGCCAAAACGGCGATAGGCCACCAGATTGTGCGACATCACCGGGATGAGCCAGCGGGAAAAGGCTTCGATCATCGAGTCCAGATCCAGGGTGGTGCCCAACTGTCGGTGCAGATCGTAGATGCGACCCAACCGCTCGGTCTCCTTGCGGTACTCTTCGATCTCCTCGACCAGGGCGCGGGGCTTCTGGGCGAACAGAGAGGGGTCGATCATCAATCGGCGGCGATTTTCCAGTGAAATGCTGATACCCATTTTTTTTCTCCACGCACAAGGCGGCGGATGTCAGAACGTTGGCCCGATGCTTCTTGCCGGTGATCGGGTTCGGATAGGGCCATTGCCAAGTTTATGCCAAGTCACCCTGGCCGGTCGTCAGGCCAGGATTGACGGGCATTCATCCGGTTTGTGGGGAGCGGTCGTCCGCTGCGGAAAGGGGGGAGGGGTTGCCGGGTTTGGCAATTATTGCCCGGTATGCCGGGTCGATTCGGTCGCATCGGCGGCTTCGCCTCTCGAAGAGACCATGTAGAGTTCATCCATCAGCGCGAACAGGCGATCCTTGAGCGCGCTGAAGGCATCCATTTTTTTCTCGGCGCCCTCCACATCGCCCTGCGTGACCAGTCGGACCGTCTCTCTGGCCAATTCGTGAACCTCCAGATGGACCTCTCCCACCAGTCGGAAGATCTCCAGGGAGCCGAAGCGGGCGGTGCCTTCGCTGTAGTACCACTTGCCGAAATCGCACTCCCGACCGCTGGCCACCTGTTCGGGTTTCAGATCGCTGCGCCCCCGGATGACATTTTCCAGCTTGCCGAGCCATTTGAGATGGGCACCCTTGATCTTTTCCACGGCGAAGGGTTCGGGCTCCATGCGCAGATCCTGAACCGAATGGACCAGATGGCGTCCCGGCACCGCCACCGAGTCGATGAGCAGCGAAACATGATGGATCGCGCCGTTGACCAGCACCGAATTGTGATGAATGGCCCGCACCTTGTGATTGGCGCGGGTGGTGGCCTCGGCGGCGACCTGGGCCGACCGGGAGACCTCCTGGGCGATGGTGTGGATCTCGTCGCTCTGACGGGCCAGCGTGGCGGCGGATGAGGCGGCTTCGGCGGCGGCGCGGGCCACGTCGAGCGCGCCATTGGCCGCCTCCTGGGCCGAACGGGCGATGTCGCGGGAGGCCAGATCGAGTTCTCCGGCGGAGCGCGTCACCTCCCCGGAGGCCAGGGAGACTTCGCGAATCGAATCGGAAATGGCGTGAATGCTGTGCGCCTGTTCATCCACCGCCTGGGTGATGTCGCTGTTGGTGGCGTCGATGGATTCGATGCGGGAGGCGATTTGATCGGTGGCGGTGGCCACTTCGCGGGTGTTTTCCTGAATCTCCTGAATCTTGGCGGCGATCAGTCGGGTGGCGTCTGCGGTCTGACGGGCCAGTTCCTTGACTTCGTTGGCCACGACCGCAAATCCTTTGCCCGCCTCTCCGGCCCCGGCGGCCTCGATGGAGGCGTTGAGGGCCAGCATGTTGGTCTGGGAGGCGATACTGTTGATCATCTCCAGCACCTGATCGATCTCCTGGGCCGAGTTGGCCAGACGGGTCATGGTGTTATGGGTGCCCTGGGCCTGATCGTTGGCCTGTCGGGACTCTTCGCTTGCCTGCTGACAACGCAGCCGGACCCCTTCGATCGATTCCGTGACTTCGCGCACCGCAGCGGCCACGGTGGCCACCGAGCGATCCACCTGGGAGAGATTCTGATTGACCGAGGCGATATTGTTGGTGATCTCTTCGGCAGCCGACGCCATGGTGCCGATGTTGCCGCTGGCCTGATCCGCTCCCGAGGCGATGGAGCCGATGTGGGCGGAGAACTGTTCGGTGGCGATGGAGATGATGCCGATCTGTTCGGTGGTCTGGGCGATCGATTGCTGAATGGCGGCGACCTGGCCTTCGACCTGCTGATGATCCCGCGCGGTCTCTTCGGCGAGTCGGAAGCTGGTCATGGAGTCGGCGGCCAGACCGTTGCGGACCTCCAGCAGATCCCCGACGCAGGCCGCCATCGAGTGGGATTGCAGCACCACCTGACGGATGGTCTCTCGGAAACGCACGGTCATGGCGTTGAAGCCCTGCGCGATTTGTCCCAGATCGTCCAGGAGGCCTTTCGGCACCGGGATGGCATGGGTCAGATCGCCATCGGAGATGCGTTGGATCGCTTCATTCAGGCGTTCCATGGGGCGGCGCACGAGGCGTATCAGCACCAGATGGATCAGGACAATCAGCAGGGGAATCGCGCCGAGCATCACCAGCATCGAGACGGTTCTGGCTTCGGCGAGGCGGGTTTCGCTGGCCGCGCGCGAGATGGTGAGCTGAAAGACCCCCCGTATGGCGTGATCGCCGCCGTGACAGGCGTGACAGGGCTCCCGGTTGGGAATGGGAGCCAGAATGGTCATGCGACCCGCGCCATCCGCGCCGGTGCTGGCGAGCAGGGTGCGTTGCCGACTGGTCAGGGTTTGCTGAAAGGGCGGGTCGAGTTCGGGGGCGAGTCGGCTTCCCGAATCGTCGTGACGGAAGGCTTCCGAACCATCGGTCCGGAAGATGCGGATGGTTTCCAGTCCTTCCACCTGTTTGAGTTTCTCCATGTAGTCGTGGGCCATGGGGGCCTGACCCGCCAGCATGATCGCCTGCAATCCTTGCGTGGCGGTTTCGGCGATGCGGATGACGGCGTTCTGATTTTCCTCTTGCAGGGCATTTTTCATGTGGTGGATCAGAATCGCGCCCAATGCGAGCAGCGATGCCGTGCCGACACAGCCGATCATGAACAGAATCTTGCGGCTGACCGATTGTCGGATGGGATGAAAAATCGATAAGAAAGATGGCATGCCGTTTACTTCCGAATGATAATTTCAGTTATGGGATATTCCGGAGACTTCGGGTTGAATAGAGGTGAAATGGGAACGGACAGGATCCGGTTCACAAAACAAGTGAGTGTCAGTTTATTTTAAAGTCGATGCAGAATCAAGAAACTCGCGCATGGAGAGTGCGGAGTGGGTTTCCGGGATCATTGGAACCGGGTGGGTCTCAGGGGGGCATTTTTTGGAAAATTTTATATAAATGATCAACAATGAAAATATTGATTAAAATTTACGATTATTTAAATTGTATTTGCTGGCTGAATGAATGACCAGCTTTCGAATGTGCGAATCGCTTCCATGTCGGGATGGTTTACCATTTGACCCAGCGTTGGATGGTTTTTTTCAGGATCTCCCGACGCACCGGCTTGGCCAGATAGTCATCCATGCCGGCCTCCAGGCAGCGTTCCCGGTCGCCTTTCAGGGCGTAGGCGGTCAGGGCCACGATCGGGGTGTGCTCCTGCAAAGAATCCTCCGAGGCGCGAAATCGACGACTGGCGGTCCATCCATCCATGACCGGCATCTGACAGTCCATGAAAACCAGGTCGTAACGGTTGTTGGAGAGTCGTTGCAACGCCTCCGCGCCGTTGCCGGCCAGATCGGGCTGAATGCCGATTCGCTTGAGTTGACCGCAGGTGACTTCCCGGTTGACCTCATCGTCTTCGACCACCAGAATCCTCACCTGTCGTGGAAAGGAGTCGGTCTCATCCAGGAGCGACGCGCCTCGGGGAGGATCGGAGGGCAGGGCGAACGGAATTTCCACCCGGTACATCAAGCCGCGTTTCGGCAGGGAGAGGCTCTCCAGGGTGCCGCCGAGACGGGTGATCATGCCCTGTGCGATGGCCGGACCCAGGCCGCTGCCGCTTTCGGGAGAGAACGGGCGGGTGGCATCGTCCGCCATCGGGAGTGGGATCGCCCGGGTCGAGGGGGCATGCATCTCCCAGGAGAGTCGGGCCTGTCGTTCGTCGAGGGTCAGCATCCGGTGTTTGAGATGAATCTCTCCCCGAGAGGTCGAACGCAGCAGATGAATCAGCAAATGCGACAGGGCCTGACGAAGACGCAATGGATCTCCCAGCAGGCGCGGCGGCAACTCTCCCACCGTTTCGCTCAGGAAATCGATCTCCCGCGTTCTGGCCATGGTGGCGATCGACTCGCATAATTCGAGCATCAGGGTTTCCGGCATCCAGGGAGTCGAGGAGAGGGTCAGTTCTCCGGACTCGATGCGGGCATAGTCGAGCATCTCTTCGAGAATCTCCCGCAACGCCTCGCCGGAGTCGTGAATCACGGCGGCCTGCCGACGCGCCTTGTGCAGATCGTCGGTGGATTTCAGGAGTTCCGCCATTCCCAGGATGGCACTCAGGGGGGTGCGCAGCGCGTGACCCAGATTGGCCAGAAACAGGGTCTGGTCGCGATTGATCGATTCGGTCATGAGCTTGGCATCTTTGATTGCGCGCGTCGTCTCCCGCAAGTGCTGTTCCCGCAGATGCATGTGGGTCACGTCCTGAATCTGAATGAAACAGTGACGCCCCATCCCCGCCGGTTCCACCGGTTTGACCTGAATGGATTGATGCATCAGACGATTGACGGAATTTTTCAACGGCAAGGCCGGAGGGGTGTTCAGACGGGAGGAAAGCAGAGCGGGCAGACCTCGCCGCAACGCCTCGCCGATGGCCCGTTCCAGTCGGGAGTCGCGCAGGGTGGGAAAGAGGCTCTGCAACGATTGACCCAGAATTTGCCTTTCCGGAATGCCGGAGGCCCGTTCCATCCAGGGATTCCAGAGTACCACCCGCTCCTGGAGATCGAGCAGAATCCAGCCGAGAGCCGCTTCCGTCACCAGGGTCGAGGCGAGGGGGCATGCCGTCAAGGTTGGGATCGGGGCATTCATGGGCAGCCATCCTCGAACCGCCGCACCAGGTCGTTGAGCTCTTTTTTCAGCCGTGAAATGGCCCAGGCATCGAAGATCAGCACCACATGCCCTTTGACCCGATCCCCACGGGTGATGAAGTCCACGAACAACAGCAAGATGATCTCCTCGTTCAGACCGGTGTGACGCTCCTCCGCCAGCAGTGCGTCCCGTGTCCCTTGCAGATATTCCGGCAGGTCGCAGAGAATCTCCACATCCATGATGTTGGCGAGCGTGCCCAGACAGGCGTTGAGCAGAATGTTGCCGACTTCGGTCAAGCTTTCCTGTTCCATCTCCTGGAACTCGTCCAGGGGGATTTCGTCGCCGAGCAGGGCCCGGACCAGTTCCATGCTCCGTTCCCGGGGATAGATCAGCAGCGTGGAGCCCTGAAAGGGACCGGTGAATCGTTGGCGGACCGCAGACATCCGGGTGTCGGGATCGGGTCCGATGAGGGGGGCCGCTTCGCGCCAGGTCAAAAAGTAAAGCCGGGGCACCGACAGCAGAATCTCTTCGTGGACCATCTCCGAGAGGGAATCCGCCGCCTGACCCATGCCCAGATTGAGCACCTCCAGCAGGGCATCTTGTTCGAGTTCCGAGAGCACGGAGATCATCAGAGGGGGCGCCTTTGGCCGGGATTCGGGATGTGAGTCGTTCAGGACAGGGCAGAGGAATGATAACACGGGTGCGGGATTGGGTTCCAGGTGGGCCGATGTCGGTTCGTCTGGGAATGGGCGGGAATCTTTGTGTGAATTTGCTTGCACCCGGCCCGGAAACCGCTTCAAAATGGTCTCGACTCCTTTTGCGGAGGGCTTCGATCGGTCTGGATGAAAGGAATGAGGGAAAGAGCGGCATGACCGATAATCATGAAAAGAACCGATCGCAGTATGATACCACCTTCAAGGATCTGTTCACGCAACCGCCGCAGGCTCTGTTGCAACTGGTGGCGGGCAGTCGGGCCGTGGAGCATCTGCCCATGGAGTTCGCCTCCACCATGAAGCGATGTCCGGATCTGGTCTTTTTGATGGAAGATGGATCGATTGCCCATCTGGAGTTGCAGGGCAGACCGGAAGAGATGAATTGGCGTATGCTGATGTATTATCCATTGATTCGCCAGCGTCATCCCCGGCGGCGTCTGACCCAGATCGTGTTGTATGTGGGCTATGAGAGCTGGAACCCGGTGGGAAGAATCGAGGAGCCGACGCTTCATTTCAGTTACCGGGTTGTCGATATACGGACGATCGATTGTCGCATTTTGATGGAAAGTCCCCTCCTGGAGGAGAATATTCTGGCCATTTTGTGCCGAATGCCGGACCGGGAGGAGACCATTCGGGAAATTTTATATCGGATCAGCCGGTTGCCGGAGCGGGCGCGCGCCGATGCCTTGACGAAGCTGGTCATTCTGGCCCGGTTGCGCAGAGTTGAAACGGTCATTCTGGAGGAGGCCAGGGAAATGTCACTCGTATTCAATGTGATGGAAAACGATGTCTTGCGTCCGTTGTTTCTGAAGGCGCAGAGAGAGAGTGAGTTGCGCGGCGAACATCGCGGCGAACAGCGCGGCAAGCTGGAAGGCAAGCTGGAAGGCGAACAGCGCGGCAAGCTGGCAGGGCGTGCGGAGATGCTGCTGCAACTGCTTGAGGAGCGTTTTGGCCCTCTTCCCGAGTCGCTGCAGGAGAGTGTGCGCTCGGCGACTCTGGATGAATTGACGACCTGGAGCAGTCGTCTGTTCAAGGCCGAATCGTTGCAGGCGATTTTTCAATAATTGTGACCTGTTAGGGTACGGTGGGGTCTGGATGCCGGGAATCACGGGTTGGACGGGAGTTTCATGAGCAAACGGGCACTGTTTCTGGATCGGGATGGGGTGATCAATGTCGATTACGGTTATGTCCATCGGATCGAGGCGTTTGTCTGGATCGAGGGCATTTTCGAGTTGACCCGTCAGGCCTGTCGGCTGGGGTATGCTGTGGTGGTCGTGACCAATCAGGCCGGCATCGGACGTGGATTCTACTCCGAAGCCCAGTTTCACCAATTGACCGACTGGATGCGACAACAGTTCGCAGAGGCCGAGGCACCCATCGATCGGGTGCTGTTTTCGCCGTTTCATCCCACCGAGGGGGTCGGTCCGTATCGGCGGGAGGATCCCTCGCGCAAGCCGGGACCGGGCATGATTCTCCAGGCCGCCCGCGAGTTGAATCTGGATCTCGCCGCCTCGCTGCTGATCGGGGATCGGAGTACCGATATTCAGGCGGGGATCGCGGCGGGAGTCGGCACCAGTCTGCTCTTCGCGCCCAAGGGCGTCAAGGAGCCGCTTGATCCCCCCTGTCCGGTCATCGCTTCGTTGCGGGACGCGCTGCCCTATCTGACGCCTCCTGCCTGTTGATCCGTGCGTTTCCTCTCCTGTCGAGCGCAGACCGGAACAAGCGATTTTTCCCTGTGGACCCTCCTCCTTAGCCTTGACACGATGTGAGCGGGTATTTATGCTGACATTTCACGGTTTTTTCCCTTACATCCCGAGCATGAGGCGATACCACCATGACTCGTCAGTTGATCATCATGCGTCACGCAAAATCGGCTTGGGACACGAATGCCGCCTCCGATTTTGATCGTCCGCTGGCCAAACGCGGACTGCTCGACGCCCCGCGCATGGGACAATGGTTGCTGGATCAGGATCTGATTCCCGATTTCATCGTCAGTTCTCCGGCCTTGCGCGCCAAACAGACCATACTGGAGGTCTGCAAGGTGCTCGACATCAAGAAAAAAGCGGTGCAGTGGGATGCGCGCATCTACGGCGCGGGCACCGAGGAGTTGATCGAAGTGCTGACCGAACTCCCCAAGCAGACCCGTATCGCGATGATCGTCGGTCACAATCCCGGCCTGGAGATGCTGGTTTCCTATCTGTCCCGTCCCGGCTTGGCACTTTCCGGGGATGAAGATGGAGAGGCCGGTCTTGTCAAGACGGCGACCGTGGCTCATCTGCAAATGCCCAGTGACTGGACCCATATCGGTCCGGGGTGCGCCACTCTGAACACCTTGATTTCACCCCGCGAACTGATCGACTGATCGACTCGCGTCCTTTCTGATCGGATCCGCCATGCAGGCCATTCTGGAATTTTTGCGTGCCTCCCGCGCGGCGCGTCTGGAGGCGTTGAGTGCTTGGCTGAAATATCCCTCCATCTCCAGCCATCCCGAGCGCGCCCCGGACATGAGGGCCTGCGCGCTCTGGTGCGCCGACTTTTTCAAGCGATCGGGATTGACGCAGGTTCAGATTCATCCCACGGCAGGTCATCCGATCGTCACCGCCAGTTGGCGGAACGCCCCGAATCGTCCCACTTTGCTGATCTACGGCCATTACGATGTGCAACCGGTGGATCCGGTCGCGTTGTGGCGCTCTCCGCCCTTCGAGCCGGAGGTGCGGAATGCACGGATTTTTGCCCGTGGTTCGGCGGATGACAAGGGACAGATCCTGATGCATATGCAGGCGGTGGCCGCCATTCTGCGGGTCACGGGGTCGCTGCCTGTGAATGTGATTTTTCTGGTCGAAGGGGAAGAGGAGATCGGCAGTCCCAATCTGCCCGGTTTCCTGAGAGCCGAAAAGGAACGTTTGGGGGCGGATCTGGCCCTGGTTTCGGATACCTGCATGTGGGCCGAGGGACTGCCCGCCATCACCGCCGGATTGCGGGGGCTGGTGGCTCTGGAAGTCGAGGTGATCGGACCGGAGCGGGATCTGCATTCGGGCAGTTTCGGCGGTGCGGTGGCCAATCCCATCGAGATGCTCGCCCGTCTGCTGACCACCCTGAAAGATGATCAGGGCACCATTCAGGTGCCGGGCTTCTACGACGCGGTGTCCGGGCCGACTCCGCAAGAGCGGGCCCAGGTCGCCGGGTTGCCGTTCGATGAGCGGAGCTTTCTCCAGTCGATCGGCCTGAAAGCCGGTTGGGGCGAGGCGGGATTCTCTCTGCTGGAACGGTTGTGGTATCGTCCCACCATCGAGATCAATGGCATGTGGGGGGGCTATACCGGTCCGGGCGCCAAGACGGTACTCCCGTCTCGCGCCTATGCCAAGCTCTCGATGCGTCTGGTTCCAGGGCAGAGCCCGGATCGGGTGGCCCGTCAGATCGGCGATCATCTGCGGGCCATGGCTCCCGATGGCGTGCGCGTCGAGGTGCGACAGCTTCCCGGTGGTGGTTTGCCCTGGCGACTCTCTCCGGATCTGCCCGCCGTGACTGCGGCACGACGGGCCTTGCGGGAATCCTTTGGTCAAGAACCGGTGATCATCGGCGAGGGGGCATCCATTCCCGTGGTCGCCGATTTCGATCGGATTCTGGGCATCAAGACTTTGCTGGTCGGTTTTTCCTTGCCGGATGCCTGTCCCCACTCCCCGGACGAGAACCTCCATCTCCCTTCGTTTGATACCGGGACCGAGAGTCTGGTGCGGTTGCTCCACTACCTGACGGCGTGAAGGCGGAACGCTTCGCGCGGGTTTCACCGTCCCGGCGCACCGAGTCGATCTCTTTCGCAGGCCGTCGGTCCGCCGCACCCGAGGTGCGCTGGGAACGGGACAGTGGGCTTGTCACCCGATCTTCGCGACCACGACGGGACTCTCCGTCTCCTCTCGATTGACGGGCTTGCGGAGCCTCCGGGGCGCGATGGAAGCGGGTATCCGCGCTTTTTTCCTCTCTTCCACCACCTCTGCGGTTTCCCTCATCTCCTCTGGCGGGCTGGCGCGAGTCGGTGTTGCGCGCCGGGCGATCCAACCGCTCCGAGCGATCGGGCGCGCGTCCCCGTGGGTTGTCTCCGAATGCGCGACGCGGCGCGCGCTCCTCGCTTCCCCCTCTGGCGGGCTGGCGCGAGTCGGTGTTGCGTGCCGGGCGATCCAACCGCTCCGAGCGATCGGGTGCGCGTCCTCGCGGGTTGTCTCCGAATGCGCGACGCGGCGCGCGCTCCTCGCTTCCCCCTCTGGCGGGCTGGCGCGAGTCGGTGTTGCGTGCCGGGCGATCCAACCGCTCCGAGCGATCGGGTGCGCGTCCTCGCGGGTTGTCTCCGAATGCGCGACGCGGCGCACGCTCCTCGCTTCCCCCTCTGGCGGGCTGGCGCGAGTCGGTGTTGCGTGCCGGGCGATCCAACCGCTCCGAGCGATCGGGTGCGCGTCCTCGCGGGTTGTCTCCGAATGCGCGACGCGGCGC
>JADGBU010000081.1:0-4744 GCA_015231295.1 Magnetococcales bacterium
GGCGCGGATAAAATCCAACACGTCGGGATGGGAGATGTCGAAGGTGGCCATCTGGGCTCCGCGCCGTCCGCCCGCCGAGGAGATGGTCTTGCACATGGAGTCGAAAATATCCATGAACGACAACGGACCCGAGGTGCTGGATCCGGCTCCGGCCACATAGGCCCCACGAGGGCGCAGGGTGGAGAACTCGTACCCGATGCCGCAGCCGGCCTTGAGGGTCAAGCCCGCCTCGCGCACCATGTCGAGGATCTCCACCATCGAATCCCGCACCGTTCCCGAAACCGTGCAATTGATGGTGCTGGTAGCCGGTTTGTGATCCCCGGCCCCGGCATTGGAGACGATCCGACCTCCGGGAATCGCGCCCTGGCGCAGGGCGTTCAGAAACGACGCCTCCCACTGGGCCCGACTCGCGGGCGTTTCCACGCTGGCCAGGGTGGCTGCCACCCGACGCCAGGTATCGTCCAGGGTATCATCCACCGGATCGCCCACGGCGGTTTTCAGGCGATATTTGCTATCCCAGATGGCCAGCGAGGCGGGTTGCAGGGGAAGTTCTTCCGGAGCCATTTTTTCGGTCGATTCGGGGGACATGGGCCATCCTTGCAAACATCGGGGTCCAGGGGCCGAGGGCCCCTGGTGGGTCCAGGGCGAAGCCCTGGGACTCAATGTTTTTGTTTTCAAACGGACTGAACGTCAAAAGAAAAAATCAAAACCCTGGGAGATGAATCTCCCAGACCCTCTCTTTTTTTTTCAATGAATGGAGCGCGGCTCCAGTGGAGCCGCGCTTTGCTGGATCACTTTTTCTCTTTTTCTTTCAGCTCTTCGTCGATCACGCTCTTGAACTTCTCGAACGGCTGCGCCCCCACCACGCGGACGCCGTTGATGAAGAAGGTCGGGGTGCCCGTGACGCCGAGTTTTTTGCCATCGGTCAGATCCGCCGTGACCCGCGTTCCATGTTTGCCGCTCTCCAGACACTTGTCGAACGCCGCCTGATCGAGTCCGACACTTTTGGCGGCTTTTTTCAGATCCGGCAGATCCAGATTGGTCTTGTCCTCGAACAGCAGGTCGTGCATGGGCCAGAATTTACCCTGATCCGCCGCGCACTGGGCCGCTTCGGAGGCCTTGGGAGCCTTGGTGTGGAACGGCAGCGGATAATGACGGAACACCATCCGCACCTTGTCGCCATAGGCCTCCTGAACCTTTTTCAGCGTGACCTGGGCGCGTCGGCAATAGGGGCACTCGAAATCGGAAAACTCGATGATCGTCACCGGGGCCTTGACATCCCCCTTGGAGAGATCTTCCGGGCCGGTCACGGTGAACCGGGGAGCCTTGAGCAGAATTTCCGGATCGTACTGTTGCAACAGTTTGGTCAGGACTTTGCCTTCGGCCTCTTTTTTGGCCTCGTCGAGCAGATGCTCCTTGATCTGCTCCTCCAGCCCTTCGCCGTTGTTGGGGAGCTGATCCTTGTTTTTCTTGATAAACTCTTTCACTTCGGTTTCGGAGGGACCGGGCACCTTGCCCATCAATTTTTCCACCACCTGTTCGGGATCGACCTTCTCCTCGGCCCCTTTCACGGTGAGAATGTGTTCGAGCACCATTTCACGAATCTTGGTTTCCCGCAGTTCGTGAATCTTGACCGCCAGGGCGCGATCGACCTCTTCCAGAGAGAGCGACCAACTGCCCACCTTGGCCACGGGTTCGGCCTGGACCACCGGCGCGAACAGCAGCAGACAGACCGCTCCCAGGGGCATCCAGGACCAGCGCGGATTGATACGATGTGTCAAGCGGTTCATTTCCGATAAATCTCCGTGGCTCGTTGTTTGAAGGCCTCCACCATCCGTTTGGATGCCTCCCCGAACAAGGGTCCGAGGGTCAGATCCAGGAGGCGGTTCTTGAAGGAAAAAGAGATGAAGAAATCGATCCGGGCTCCCCCGTCCACGGGCGAGAAACGCCATTCGCTTTCCAGATCGCGGAAGGGTCCGGAGACCAGATGAATGGTGATGCGTTCGTTGGGGACGATGTGATCCTCGGTGTGGAAGGTTTCGCGCAGTCCTTTGAAGGCGAAGGTCATTTCCGACATGAACCGATCTTCCCGCACGTCATACTTGCGGGATTTGACGATCCAGGGAATGAATTCGGGATAGCGGTCCATATCGGACACCAGAACATACATTTGCTCCGGCGTGAAGGGAACCACGGTGGTGGATGCGTGTCGGGCCATGATAATTTATCTTGGATGATGGTGATTTAACGATAGACGGCCCTGGCGCGTATTTTGAACGCTTCGAGCATCCGCCTGGAGGCCTCGGAGAAGACCGGACCCATGATCATCTCTTTCATGCGACTCTGAAAGCTGAAGTCGATGAAAAAATCCACCTGCGTGCCATTGCCGACCGGTGTGAAGGTCCAGATGCTGGCCAGATATTTGAATGGTCCATCCTTGAGGTTGATTTCGATGCGCCGACCCGGTTCGACGATATCGAGGGTGCGAAAACTTTCCCGGATGCCCTTGAACGAGACGGTCATTTCCGCCATGAACTGGGTGGGCGTGCGATCCCAGACCCGTGTGGAGGCGCACCAGGGGAGAAAGTCGGGATATTTTTCCACATCCACCACCAGGGCGTACATCTGCTCCGAGGTGAAAGGGACGATCTCACTGATGCGTATGCGCGGCATGGCCTGACACCGAAATTCCGGGATCCGAGTTGTGATTGTGGGAAGATTCCAATATGCTCGCTCCAGGAAGGTGCGGATGATCCGTGGCAACCGGTGTCTGGTGACTTTTTTGGGTAGTCACCATCCGCTAGTATGACAATTCGGAGGCGATATGCAAAGGAAATTCCCGTGGTCCCGACGAAACCTCCCCAGGACGGAGAGCCTCTCATGCTGACGCGTCGCGACACGGAAGGTCAGGGCTGGCCGGAATCCGACGCCTTGCGCGCCAATCTGGCGATCACGGCGGTGGATGAGGTGGTCATCGATCCCCGTCTGACCCTCCTCACCGAGGTGGTCCAGAACTTCGCCGGAGTCCTGAAGGATCTCCAGCGACTGTTGACCGAGCTGAATCATCCCTACCGCAACTGGATGCTGATCCTGCCGGAATTGAAAGGATTCGTGCTCAAGAACGCCATCCGCTACGTGAGCCATCCCCGTGGTCCGGAGTGTTTTTCGCTGTTCGGGGATTTTTTTCTCCAGGCCATCGACGAGGCCGGCAAGCCGGTCATCACCCGCATGGCCTTCGACGGCCTCACCGCCTATCTGGACAAACAGGCGCATCTGCTCTCTCCGCAACAGTTCGCGGCGTTCGCGCCGTTCATGGATCGCATGCTCTCCCGCCTGTCGGCCCTGCCCGGAGAGCGTCTGCTGATTCTCTCCCAGAGCCATCACCCCCTGCGACGCACGCTGGTATGGGTTCTGGAACAGAGTCAGGCCCAGGGCCACCCGTTTCCCCTGGATCCCGGCCCCTGCTGTCTGCTGGCGATCCGCACCCTGTCGGCCACCTACGATCTGTGGCTCGATCAAGCCGATCCGGTCTGGTATACCGTGCGGGGGCATCACGAATGCGACGCCATCTCCCATCGGGCGTTGCGTTCGGCCAAGGAGTCGCTCAACACTCTGGCCAAAGAGCCCCCCACCATCTCCCTGATGGCCCGATTGGCCCTGCTGCCCTCCTATCTCGACATTGTGCGGGGCTATCGGGACGCGGCCAGCGCGCTGGGACGCTTCCAACCCAAGGGCGAAAACTCCACCGACTCCGAACAGCTCGCCGAAGGACGCAAGCTGCGCTTTCTGTTTCACATTCTCGAAACCGATGGCCTCTCCATGATCCACGAGGAGACCCTGCGGGAGATCAACCGCGCCATGGCCCATCTGGTGGAGCTGAAACAGAGCTACGAGGAGTTGCGGGATTCGTTCCTCAAGACCTTCGCCTTTCTCAAGGTCAACGTGGTCAAGTATCCCCACACCGCCTTGCAATGTATCGACGCGCTCGGGGTCGAGGTCTTCAAGCGGGACAACAGCCGTCTGGTGGAAGCCTTTCTGGAACAGGCGGTACGCTTCGGCTTTCAATACCGCTCGGTCACGGGGGTGGGAAGCGACTGGCAACCGATCTGCAATCCGGCGCATCTGAACAACATACGCATCTGGCTCAATCTGATCAATCTCAACCCCAAATGGTGCTCGACCCTCCTGTCGGCCCTGATCATCAATCTGAAGCTCTCCGGCACCCTGATCCGGGATACCGATCTGTTCCAGAAGGAGGTGACGCGCCTGCTCAACGGCGAGGTGGGACCGGTCTTCAATCTGGTCAAGCAGTTTGCCCGTCTGCTGCCGGTCTACTACAACGAAATCGGCGCGGAAGGGGAGTTGCGGGATGTCTCCACCGAACTGGATGAAATCTCCCGGCGACAGGATCGACTGATCCATTTTCTCCGCAAGGCGTGCCATGTGGAGAGCACCAACCTGATGGTGGAGTTGGTGCGGGAGATTCTCGACTTCTGGCGATCCGGCGCGCGAGAGCGGCTCAACGGCTTGGTCGCTCCACCGGCCCTGGAGTCGATTCAGGTGCCCGGCCCCTGGTTCGACGGGGTACACCAGGTGACGCGCCATCTCTTCGACACCCTCGGAATCGAAGATACCAGCCATCTGCTCACGCTGCCTCTGAGCACCCTCGAACGGGTGATCCAGGAGACCCCCGAAGTGGTCCAGAGCGAACGCCGCCGGGTGGTGTTGCTGATCCGCCTCTATC
>JADGBU010000081.1:5066-5477 GCA_015231295.1 Magnetococcales bacterium
CAACGTCCACCTGGAACGGCTGGTGGAACGCATCCCGGAAGGGTTCATCACCCGTGCGGCCTTTTTCCGCATCGACAAATATTTGCAATTCTATCTGCGCGCCCTGGAGCTCGATGGGGTCTCCTCGCGGCGTCTGGAGAATCTGCGCGCGGTGCTGATGCGTTTTCTGGAGCTGAATCAATTTTCGTTCCATCAATATCTGGATATATTTCGCAACTTCTCGGAAGGGATCAAGGAGATCATCCACGGTTATTACGTGATCCATCATCGGGAGAATCTGGCGGTGATCGTGCCGATGATCCCGGAAGCCGCCATGGTGCCCCGTTACGCCATGCTCAAGGATGCGGACGGCACCGCCACCCTGGAACGGGTCACCGAATCCTTCATGCGCGACCTGATCGCCGAAACCTT
>JADGBU010000081.1:5617-14591 GCA_015231295.1 Magnetococcales bacterium
CGATCCGGATCCACGGGTGCGGGATCTGATCCATCTGGGCAACAAGGGGTTCAACCTGACCGAGCTGGCCGCCATGGGCTTGCCGGTGCCGGCGGGCGTGATCACCACCACCGAATATTATCGCTGCCGGGAGGTGGTGCGCTCCTATTCGCTGGCGGGCCACGATTTCAACGAACGACTGCGCGAGCAGGTGGAAGCCATCGAGCAGGAGACCGGATTGCGCTTCGGCAACACCCGCAATCCCCTGCTGCTGTCGGTGCGCAGCGGCGCGCTCATCTCCATGCCCGGCATGATGCAGACCATCCACAATGTAGGCATCAACGACGCGATCGTGCGGGGATTGGCCTCCTGGTCGGGCAATCCCTTTTTTGCCTGGGACAATTATCGCCGCTTCGTGCAATCCTGGAGCATGACCTTCGATGTCAACCGGGGGCTTTTCACCGATCTGATGCGCAGTGCCAAACGTCGCTGCGGCGTGCGGAAGAAACGAGAGTTCACCCCGGAACAGATGGCCGATCTGGCCCGGGATTATCATCGCGCCGCCGAAGAGATCGGCATCGACATTCCCGACGATCCCTGGGAACAACTGCTGGCGGCGATCAATCAGGTGATGGACTCCTGGAATCTGCCCAAGGCGCGGGAATACCGACGCATCATGAACATCTCCGACGACTGGGGCACCGCCGTGGTGCTGCAGCGCATGGTGTTCGGCAATCTGCACCGGCAATCGGGCTCCGGCGTCTTTTTCACCGCCCATCCCCATCGCAAGCTCGATCGGGTGGTGCTGTGGGGCGATTACGCCACCGGAGATCAGGGAGAGGATATCGTGGGGGGACTGGTCTCCACCGACGCCATCTCCCTGGAACAGTGCCGCTATGACCGTCGCGACCCGGAAACCTGTCTGGAAAGTCGATTTCCGGAGATTTACGACGCCTTGCGTTGCGCCGCAAGAAGGTTGATCCTCGAAAGGGGCTGGAATCATCAGGAAATGGAGTTTACATTCGATGGTCCGGAGGTGGAAAATCTCTTTTTTCTCCAGACCCGTGATATGATCACCGCCAAAGGACGCAACGCGGTCCGGGCGGTCTTTCTCGACTCCCCGGAGCTGCGGGCCAATCTGCTGACCCAGGGGATCGGCGCCAGCGGCGGGGTGTTGTGCGGAGTGGCGGTCTTCAACATGGAGGAGATCCTGCGAAAACGCGGCGAAAATCCCGACCTGCCCTTGATCCTGATCCGCTACGACACCGTGCCCGAGGATATACGGGAGATCTCCCGGGCCGATGGTCTGCTCACCGCGCGGGGTGGTCAGACCTCGCACGCCTCCATCGTCGCCGCCCGCCTGGAAAAGACCTGCGTGGTGGGCTGCGAATCGCTGGTGGTGCGGGAAGCCTCCAGCCGTTGCGAAATCGACGGCGAGGTCATTCAATATGGAGATCCCATCAGCATCGATGGCAACCGGGGTCTGTTGTACAAGGGCTGGCATCCGGTGGCGACCGTCTGGGCTGGTGATGTCGGGTTTTGAGTCACTTCAATCAGGAGAATCAGTCATGAAATTGGGTATCAACGGCATGGGTCGCATCGGCAAGCTCTCCTTGTGGACCCATGTGGCGCGCAAGCGTTTTTCCGGCATCGTGGTCAATCTGGGGCGTGAGGTGGGTCAAAGTCTCCAGGATCTCGCGGAAACGGTGGAAAAAGACAGCACCTATGGTCGCCTGACCAACTATCTCCACGGCGTGCGCGGTCAGCGGGTCATCGAGAATCTCGATGAAACCACCGGCTCCATGACCATCGACGGCATTCCGGTCCGTTTTCTGCGTTCGGGACGCAATCCCAAAGAGATCGCCTGGCGCGAAAACGATGTGCAACTGGTGGTGGATTGCACCGGCGTCTTCATCGATCCGACCCGCTCCTTCGACGTGCCGGAAGGGGCGTTGCGCGGCCATCTGGAAGCCGGAGCCCGCAAGGTGATTCTTTCCGCGCCGTTCAAGATCAAGAGCCAGGGCCTGAGCATGCCGGAAGATGCCGTCACCACCGTCATGGGGATCAACGACGAAGCCTATGATCCCGCCCGTCACGCGCTGATTTCGGCGGCCTCCTGCACCACCACCTGCCTGGCCTTCATGATGAAACCGATCCTCGATCATTTCGGCGTGGATCGCATTCTTTCCGCCTCCATGGTGACGGTCCACGCCTCCACCGGCAGTCAGACCGTGCTCGACGCGGTGCCCCTGGCCGGTGCCAAGGATCTGCGCAAGAGTCGCAGCATCATGAACAACATCATCCTGACCACCACCGGCGCGGCCAAGGCGTTGCGTCTGGTGCTCCCGGAGATGGGCGATGTCGGATTCATGGCCGAATCGGTGCGGGTGCCCACCACCACCGGCTCGCTCACCATTCTGACCCTGAATCTCCAATCCGAAAGCCGGGATCGTCCCATCAACCGGACCGACATCAACGGCATCTACCAGGAGGCCTCCCAGGGGGCCTACCGGAACTATCTGGCCTACTCCGAAATGCAGAACGTCTCTTCGGACATGATCGGCTTCCCCAAGGCGGCCACCGTGATCGAAGGACAAGAGACCCATACCCGTACCGCCTTCATTCGGCTCAATCTGGACCGGGTGCCGGGACTCGCGCCGGAAATTCTCGAAATGCTGGCCACCTTGCCCCGTCACACCCTGGAAGCTCCGGTGACTCAGGTGGTGGTGTATGGCTGGTATGACAACGAACTGGGCAGTTATGCCAACATGCTCGGCGATCTGACCGAGCATGTCTCGGGTCAAATGATTTGACGCGAACCGCCAACGAGGGAGGGTTGAGTATGGAAGAATCCCGAAAAAATGAAGAGACCAAAGTGCCGGAAGAGTTGGCTCCCCTCATGCGCGGGGACAGCTCGCTGCGTTACGACATTGTGTGCGGCAAATCTCTGGAAGGGGTGCTTCCGGCGGCGGTGCGGTCGGATCCGGCCATCCGGTTGATGGTGGAGTTGGCGGAAAGGGGATTGTTTCATCCCTTGTGCGAGGTGTTCGGCAACATCGGCCTGGATCGGTTCATCGACGCCCGTCGCGCCATCCAGGAGGCCACCGCCGATCCCCGTTTAACCGCCTCCCCGTTCGGTCCGGCGGTGCGGGACGCCCTGCTGCAAACCGTGCAGGCGATGAAGGATCGCGAGCCCAAGGCCCGCGCCGCCGAACACCTGATCGCCCAGCCCGATGCCATCGATCAGCTTTCCCGGGAGATGCTCAATCTGGAATCCCGCTGCGCGGTGGCCGGAGAGTCCCGCAGGCGTCAATATTCCTGCCGTCAGGAGTATTGGCGATTGTGGGAGATGGCCTGGGCGGTACGCATCTTTTCCGCCGAAGAGCGGGTGATCGTCGCGTTGGAAAAAATGTACGACCGTTTTCCCTGTCTGGAGTTGCGGGAGGGCGAGCGTCGCAAATTGCAGTTGCCCGGCGGTCTGCGGGATCCCCGTCTTCAGGAAGAGGGGGCGGTGGAGTTGTGGTGATCGACTCCTCCCCCCGAGGGTTCCGAATGCGGACTCGGGGGGAGGCCAAACGTCGCGCGACGGCTCAAGGCCCTCATTCGGCGGGAGGCACAGTGTTGAAACCGAACAGTTTCCACATCTGCATGCCGCCCCGGTAGTAGAAAATCTTGTCTGCCGGGTAGTTCAGCTCCATCAACCCCTGGATGGCGGCATGGGATTGTCCGCACCAGGGACCGTTGCACCAGATCGCCAATTTTTTCGCCTTGGAAAAATCCCACGTTCCGCTGGCAGCACGGACAGCTCCGGTTCGGTTCAGGGCGTTTTCGACTTCGAGGGGATTGGATCCCAGAGAAGGGGTGATTTCCGTATAGGGAATGTTGATCGAACCGGGGATCACCCCTTTGGCATGCCAATCCGGGGTGCGGGCATCGACCAGCAATCCGGTGCCGTTGTTGACCTCCTGGATCATGAACTGAATCAACTCCAATTCGCCGATGGTCGCGACGCCCGGTGCCGCCTCGATGGTCTGGATGCAAAAGGGAGGGCAGTTGCGGGAGGTCTTGGCAAAGTCGGGCTCGATGACCGCCCGGGTATCCTGATTGCGCATCACCGTGATCGTCTGTTTGCCGTGCAACACCGTGAATTTGGACATCTCTTTGGTGATGTTGACCGCTCCGGTCTCTCCGGAAGCCGGCAGCAGAAACATCGACAGGACGGCGAAAACGCGCATCATGAGGCGGGGAGTTGTCTTCATGGGGCAGATATCCTTCCTGGTCGCATTGGGATCGAAATCCGGCATGGTCGAAGACGACTGATCGAATTAATGGATGGTAGCATCAATAAACGTGGATGCAATTAAAAAAAAGTTCGCTTTGCGTGTTTTTCAGGTTATATCTCTACATTCCGAACGCAAGGCTCCCGCCATTGAAAAAAAGAGGGGGCTGGGGAATTCATCCCCCAGAATTTGGATGATTCCGGCCTGGGGTCAGACCATCTCCCCAAAGCCGACCTGTCGGGAGGCCTCGTAAAGAATCACCGCCACGCTTTGCGCCAGGTTCAGACTTCGGGCCCGTGCCACCATCGGAATGCGCATCTGCCGCTCCCCGCAGGCCGAGAGAATCTCTTCCGGCAGCCCGCTCCCCTCGGAGCCGAACAGCAACCAATCTCCCGGCTCGAAGCGGCACGCCACATGATGGCGCGCCGCCTTGGTGGTCGCGGCGAAGAGTCGGGACTCTGCGGGCAACTGCGCCGAGAAGCTCTCCCAGTCGTTCCAACGTCGCACCGTGGCCCACTCCCGATAATCCATGCCGGCCCGTCGCACGCCCGCCACATCCAGACGAAATCCCAACGGGCCGATCAGATGGAGTTCGGCTCCGGTGGCCGCACAGGTTCGCAACACCGCTCCGGCGTTTTGGGGAATTTCGGGTTGATGCAGTACGATGCGAAAGGGTGTCATGATCTGCCACGAGAATCATTGTTGGCACTACGGAAGAGATTGAATCTGTTCTTCTACATGATCAAGCAGGGAGCCCGGCCCAACAAGGCATAGGCGTGATCAAGCCCGCTCATAGACCACCCGTCCCTCGCGCATGGCGCGGCTGATGACATGATTGATGCGGTCTTGCCACTGCACGATCGCGACATGGACACAGAGTCTCTTCCTCCCAATCGGGCTCCGGAATCGATGGATAAGATAACAAAGACAAATCCAGAACCCTCCCTGATTGAGCATGTCAGCGATTCCGCCCAAAATCAACCGGAAAGTTTATGTCTGTCATCAGGAGATGCTTGACCGAATGGTATGCCCTTCAGGTATTTCCCCCGCTTGGCGGCCATACTCTGGTGACCGCAAAAAGGACATTTTCCAGCCCTGTCAATCACCCTTTGCGTTTGCGTCCCACCATTGCAAACATGGCCTCGACCTTTTGTAGCATGGCCTGCTTTTCATCGGTCAAAGGTAACGGATCATATTCCACCGGACGGATGATCGAATCTTTTCCTTCCGCAGGCTGGTATTTTGGCCCCAGAAGGGAGCGCTGCACATGGATGTGCTTGATATGAGATACGTTATCAACACCTATGGCCTTGCGGAGTGCTTTGCTTCCCTGTTGAGCGGGAGGGACCAACACCTTCATCGCCTGGTCTGGAAAAGACTGCCGAATGGTTTTCAATGCGGGTTCAAAGTCGCTATCTGCCGAAACCAGCATCAAAAGATCAAAACCACCCTTGCAGGCATCACGAACCATGGAAACACCGATATGAACGTCGGTGGTCTTTTCGACGTGGAAACGTTCCGTGTTGCTGCACTTCTTGCAGGCATACTCCTTGTCTTTGGCGAAAGTTCCCAAGACAGGGTTGACCCCGACGACCTGAAGGGCTGCCACGTATTGTTTATGCCGAGCCATGGATTCCGGAATCCAATGGGCAAAAGCACTATAGTAGCTGATGACGGGCGGGGCATACTGGGAGGTCGGTAAAAAGTGTTCGACCAGAGCGCGGACGTTGAGCCACTTGTATTCCTCAACCCCAAGACCTTTCAGGGCGTGATAGAGGTTGAATCCATCCACATAGACCGCCGCTCGCTTCACAGGCATCACCAATGGCCGTAAATGAAAGAACCCCGCAAAGTCGCCTCTACGGGGTTCAGTCCGCAGAACCGTGGCTCTGCGGTATCGCCAAGACTTGCCTGGCGGGGATATCCTTTAATTGGAAAAAGGATACCCCGCCACCGTCATCCATGGCAAGAAAATATTTTAGTCACGTCAGGTTCCTGAAACGCAAAAAAGCGGCTGACCGGGAAACCAGTCAGCCGCTTGTTCTTTAAGACATAGAAGATGGTGGGCAGTATAGGATTTGAACCTATGACCCCTACCGTGTCAAGGTAGTGCTCTCCCCCTGAGCTAACCGCCCATCTCGATGAACATTCGATTAAATTATCCGTTTCAGGCGCTCAGGTCAACCTTTCCCGAACGAATCCGACGCACGGAGACGATTTTTTTTCAGTGTGCGGAGGATTCCAGCATGACGCGATAGGCATCGGCACTCAGCAACTCCTGGGTGGCCTCGCTTCCCGCGCCGCCGATGCGAATCATCCAGCCTTCGGCGTAGGGTGCTTCGTTGACCAGTTCCGGGGCATCTTGCAGACGGGTGTTGATGGCGGTCACGACCCCGGCAACCGGCGCGAACAGATCGGAAACCGACTTGACCGATTCCACCACGCCGAACGGTTTGCCCTGCTCCAGGCGGGCTCCCACCTGGGGCAACTCGACAAAAACCACGTCACCCAGCGCATGGGCCGCATAGGCGGTGATGCCGACCTCCATCTGATCTCCCACGACCCGCATCCATTCGTGTTCCCGACTGTAGAACAAATCTCTTGGGAGTTCTCCGATTTCTGACATGGCGGACTTCCTCTCTGGCGTTGTTGATATCCGGCTCATCTCCATTCATTGTGTACCGGCCAGATGCCGGAAGCAATGTTTCGCGACCACCGGAATGCAAAAACCCGCTCACCCGTCCAGAAAACGGGACAAAGAGAGCAACGCACCCACCAATCCCAAACCGGCTCCCAATAAAATCAGGATTCCCAACTGGCCCCAGGGCAGAAAGGCCAAATAAAGGGTGACGCCGAAGGCTTCACCCAGGGCCTGCAACACGTCGCGGGCACCGAAATGCAGCAAACCGGTCAAGAGCAACGCCCCGGTCGCCCCCAACAACCCCTGCACCAACCCCTCGTAAACGAAAGGAGCCTTGATGAACAGATCATCCGCCCCCAGAAAGCGCATGATCTCCACTTCGTCGCGGCGGGCGATGATGGTCAACTTGATGGTATTGGATACGATCAACGCCACCGCCGCCAACAACAGAAACGACATCACGTTGCCGACATAGCGGATGGCATCGATCACCGCCGACACCTTTTCCGCCCACTGTTGATCGTAGGAGATCGATTCCACTCCGGCCATGGCGCCGATCTCCTTGGCCAGGGCCGCCACCCGTCCCCGATCCTGGCGGGACATGCGAAACTCCATCGAATAGGGCAACGGATTCTCTTCGAGTTCGTCGAGCAGGGCCGCCTCGTCTCCCATCATTCGTTTCAGCCGGGCTACCGCGTCCTTGGGCGCGATGATCGCCAGATCGGTGACGCCGGCGTGACCCTTGATCGCCTTGCCCACCTGCAACAACTGCTCTCGTTCCACGCCCCGCTGCATGAAGACCGTCACCTGGTTTTCGTCTTCCCAGAGGCTCAGCGCGCTGTTGGCGTTGACCAGCACCAGCGAAAAGGTACCGTAGATGGTCAGAGCCAAGGCGATGACGATGGTGGTGGTCCAGTGCGACAAGGATTTGTCGGAAAACGGTCTCCAGGAGCGCTGCAAGGCCCGCAGATGAAAATTCCGGGAGACCAGTCCCTGGGCCTCGGAGTCCGAAAGCAACTCGCCGAGCAATCCGCCCTCCTCCACGCGACGGGACACCGTGCGCCGCGTGGCGCTTCGGGAGTCGGAACGGGCATCCGGACGGGGATCGAGGGGAGGCGCGTTCATGAAAAATCCTCGGAATCCGGATCGTCGTCGCTCGATGTCTCCAGCGGAGGGGGGATCAGCTCTCCATCCCGCATCTCGATGCGGGGATGACCGATCCCCGCCGCCAGATCGATATCGTGGGTTGCCACCAGCAGGGTGGTGCCCTGCTCATGCAGCGCGTCGAACAGGGCCATGATGTGTCGTCCCATCTCCTTGTCGAGATTGCCGGTGGGTTCGTCGGCGATCACCAGGGGCGGACGGTTCACCGTGGCACGGGCGATGGCCAGGCGTTGCTGCTCGCCGCCGGACAGGGAGATCGGATTTTGATGCATCCGTTCCAACAGGCCGACATTTTGCAAGGCGCGGCGTACCTGTCCGGGAACCCGGGCCGGATCGTGACCCGCCACCTCCATGGCCAGAGCCACGTTGTCGTAGACCGAACGGTCGTAGAGCAGCTTGAAATCCTGAAAAATCACACCGATACTCCGTCTCAGGGCCGGGAGCTGCTTGCGGGAGAGCTGTGCCACATTGCGCCCATCCACCAACACCGTACCCTCGGAGGCCACCGCCGCCCGATAGATCAGACGTAAAACCGTACTCTTGCCCGCCCCCGAATGGCCGGTGAGAAAATGAAACGATCCCTTGGGCAAAGAGAAACGAACTCTCTTCAAGGCCTCGTATCCGGTGGGATAGCGCAGCGTGACATCGTTGAATTGGATCATGGAACCCAATGCGAATCGTGAGCGAATGGATGGCTTCGAGAGTCATCATGTTAGCTTGTCCCGGGTCAGATCACAAGATGGCGTCCCAATCGGCACACTTTTCCAATTTTCAGCCCGGGAATGAGCGGCTTGTGTTGTTTCATGGGTGGGAATTCCGGTATAGTGCCGGAGTGAAACCGAGTCTGACCGCTTCTCCGAGTGGAGTCGAGACGTGATTGTTCAATGCGAGAGTTGTCGCGCCCAGTTCG
>JADGBU010000082.1 GCA_015231295.1 Magnetococcales bacterium
AGAGGCCAAACAGGTCAACGACTCCAAAAGCGAAATCGGCTGGGGTCGCCAGATTCGCTCCTATGTGCTGCACCCCTACCGGATGGTGAAGGATCTGCGCACCGGAGTCGAAAAAGGAGCCGCCGACGCGGTTCTGGATGGCGATCTGGATGATTTCATCAAAGCCGCCCTCTCCCAGAGAGTCGGCGAGGAGTCCTGATCCCAAAATCGATCGGCTCCGGAGGTTCCGGAGCCGATCGGTGAATAATAGAGATGATGGCTTGAGAATAAAGCAATCTCTCCAATCGTCGGACCTTCACAGCCAGTGACGCCCACCCCCGCCTTGTGCTATCCTAGAATGTCTACATTTTCGCCACCCAGATTCCCCAACTCAAGAGCGCACGCGGGGCAATCCTCAGCAAGACCGGCTCCGCGACATCGGACGCCACCTGTCAGGAGTGAAAAAGATACGCATGTCCAAGGACGAAAATCCCCTGGTCGAGGCGCGCAAGGCCAAACTGGCCGCGCTGGTTGAGGCCGGAGTCAATCCCTATCCCAACGATTTCAAGCCCGCCGATCCGATGGGTCGGATCCGGGAACGGCACGGCGAAACCACCGATGCCGAAACCCTGGCCGCCATTCGGGTCTGTTGCGCCGGACGCATTCTGCTGCTGCGCAACTTCGGCAAACTCACCTTCGCCACCCTCGCCGACGACAGCGGACGACTGCAAATCGCCGTGCAACGCGATGAGGTCGGAGAGAGCCTCTATCGAGAGGTGTTCCGCAAAATCGAGGTCGGGGATTTTCTCGGCGTCGAGGGGGTGCTGTTCCGCACCCAGACCGGTGAGTTGACCATCCGGGTCACGCGCTTTCAACTGCTCTCCAAGGCCGTGCGCCCCCTGCCCGAAAAATGGCATGGCCTGGAAGATGTGGAAGCCCGTTATCGTCAACGCTATGTGGATCTGATCGTCAATCCGGAGGTGCGGGCCGTGTTCCGGGTCCGCTCGCGGCTGATTCATCTGATTCGCGGCTTCATGGAAGCGCGGGGCTTTCTCGAAGTCGAAACCCCCATGATGCATCCGATTCCGGGGGGAGCCGTGGCGCGTCCTTTCGTGACCCATCACAACGCCCTGAACCGGAATCTCTTTTTGCGCATCGCGCCCGAACTTTATCTCAAACGTCTGATCGTGGGCGGATTCGAGAAGGTGTTCGAGATCAATCGCAACTTTCGCAACGAAGGGTTGTCGATCCGTCACAATCCCGAGTTCACCATGATGGAGTTCTATCAGGCCTACGCCGACTATCGGGAGTTGATGGAGTTGACCGAAACCCTCATCACCGGATTGGTGCAGGAGATTCACGGCACGCTGGTGATCACCCATCAGGGCCGGACCATCGACTTCACCCGCCCCTGGCCCCGCCTGACCCCCGGAGAGGCGTTGGCCACCCACGCCGGAGCCGATCCGGAACGGGTCGGAGAGCGGAGCCATCTGGAGGCGTTGGCGGAAACGCATGGCGTCAAGATTCATCCGGGATGGGATGTGGGCAAGCTGCAACTGGAGCTGTTCGAAGCGTTGGTGGAGTCGAAACTGATCGGCCCGACCTTCGTGATCGACTATCCGGTATCGGTTTCGCCGTTGTCGCGCCGTTCGGATCGCAACCCGGAGATCGCGGAACGGTTCGAGCTGTTCATCGGCGGATGGGAGATCGCCAACGCCTTTTCGGAACTCAACGATCCGGCGGATCAGGCGGAGCGGTTCCGGGCGCAGGTGGCGGCCAAGGATCGGGGCGATCTGGAAGCGATGCATTTCGACGCCGATTACATTCAGGCTCTCGAATACGGCATGCCTCCCACCGCCGGAGAGGGGATCGGTATCGACCGCCTGACCATGCTGCTGACCGATTCGGCGGCGATCCGGGATGTGATTTTGTTTCCGGTCTTGCGCTCATGATGTTGTTTCATCACTCTTTGCCGCCGGGAGGGCGTCGCCGCGATGTTGTGGGGTGAACGGTACGAATGGATCATCGGTCTGCGCTATCTGCGGGCCAAGCGATCGGAATTTTTCATCAGCGTCATCACGTTTCTTTCGATGGGGGGTGTGGCGTTGGGAGTGGCCGCGCTCATCACCGTGCTGGCGGTGATGACCGGCTTTCGCGAAGAGCTGCAACGTCAGATTCTCGGCGTGACCAGTTATGTGACGGTCCGCTCCGCCACCGGCGGCCTGGAGCACTATCCCAAGGTGATGGAAGAGACCGCCAAAGTGCCCGGAGTCACGGCGGTGGCTCCCTACATCGCGATTCAGGCGATGGTGTCGTTGCAGACCCGCTCGGCGGGGGTGATGCTGCGCGGCATCGATCCGGAGCTGGAAGCGAAGGTATCGGCCCTGGCCACCAACATCAAGCAGGGCAAGCTGGAAGGCATGCCGGAATTCGGCATCATTCTGGGCAAGCGTCTGGCGCAGAATCTCTATGTGGAGGTGGGCGACAGCGTGACGGTCACGGTGGCCGTGACCTCCGTGACCGCCGTGGGCACGCTGCCTCGCATGAAACGGTTCAAGGTGGTGGGCATTTTCGACTCCGGCATGTATGTATATGACAATGCCCTGGCCTACATCCGTCTCGAAGATGCCCAACGCATGTTGCGCATGGACGAGACCGTCACCGGCATCGAGGTGATGACCGTCACGCCGGATACGGCGTTCGAGGTCGGCAAGACGTTGCGTCAGCAACTGGGCAAGGCGTTCTGGGTACAGGACTGGATGGAGATGAATCGCAATTTCTTCCGGGCTCTCCAGATGGAAAAGGCGGTGATGTTCGTGATTCTGCTGCTGGTGGTGCTGGTGGCGGCGTTCAACATCATCTCCAGCCTGATCATGGTGGTGATGGAAAAAGGACGAGAAATCGCCATTCTCAAGACCATGGGGGCCCGATCGGGCGGGATCATGGCGATCTTCATCATCAACGGCGGCGTGATCGGGGTGGTAGGCACGACCCTCGGAACCGCGCTCGGCTTGCTGCTCTCCTGGAATCTGGAACGGGCCTTGCGTGCCATCGAGACGATCTTCGGCATTCAACTGATCTCCGGGGAGGTCTATTTCATCGATCACGTTCCGGCGACGGTGTTGACTTCGGATGTGGTGTGGGTCACGGGCATGAGTCTGGCGATCACCCTGCTCGCCACCCTCTATCCCGCCTGGAGAGCGGCACGGGTCGATCCGGTGGAGGCGTTGCGCTATGAATAATGACCGCTCCCCATTGCTGGAAGCGCGTGGCATCTGGAAATATTTCGGTCCCGAGTCGCAGCGGGTCGAGGTGCTCAAGGGGGTGGAGTTCACCCTGCATCGGGGGGAGATGGCCGCCTTGTTGGGGGTTTCCGGCTCGGGCAAGAGCACCTTGTTGCAGATCATGGGCGGACTGGATCGCCCGAGCGAAGGGAGCGTCTGCGTGGATGGCGAGAATCTGTTCGCGCTCTCCGCGGATCGGGCGGCGGAGTTTCGCAACCGTCGGATCGGCTTCGTCTATCAATCCCACCGGCTGCTGCCCGAATTCACGGCGTTGGAAAATGTGATGATGCCGTTGCTGATCGCCCGGACTCCCCGGAAACGGGCCGCCGCCGAAGCGGCTCTGCTGCTGGATGAGGTGGGCTTGTCCCATCGTTTCGAGCATCGTCCGGGTCAGATGTCCGGGGGCGAGCAGCAACGGGTGGCCATTGCCCGCGCGCTGGTGACGGGTCCGGGTCTGCTGCTGGCCGACGAACCCACGGGCAATCTCGATCGCAAGACCGCCCTGGAGGTGTTTCGCATTCTGCGCACCCTGAACACCAAACGCGGACTGGCCTGTCTGATGGTGACGCACAATCCGGAACTGGCGGTGGATCTGGATCGGCGTCTGCATCTGGTGGAGGGATTGCTCACCGAGGAGACGGAGGCAGGAGTGCCGTAAGTGAACGAAATCGTACAGAGCATCATCATTTGGGCTCCGGGCATTCTGTTTGCGATCACGCTGCATGAATGGGCCCATGGACGCATGGCGACCTTTTTCGGAGATCCCACGCCCCGAATGATGGGACGTTTGACGCTCAATCCCATTCCGCACATCGATCTGGCCTGGACCATCGTCATTCCGGGGGTGATGCTGCTGGCCTCGCTGCTGACCACGGGTACGCCATTCGTATTCGGCGGGGCGAAGCCGGTGCCGGTGGATCCCCGTTATTTCGTGCGTTCGGGCCACTCCTTCCGGACGAGCATGTTCTGGGTTTCCGCCGCCGGACCGCTGATGAATCTGCTGATGGCTCTGTTGTGCGCCTTGTCGTTCCGGGTCATCACGTTGCTGCCGGATTTCTTCATGGTGCCGCTGGCCAACATGATGGTGGCAGCCATTCAGATGAATGTGTTGCTGGCGGTATTCAATCTGCTGCCGATTCCCCCGCTGGACGGAGGACGCATGGCCGGAGCCCTGCTGCCCCGTCCCTGGGACGCCCATCTGGCGGCGTTGGAGCGGTTTGGCATGCCGATCGTGCTGTTGTTGGCCTTTTCGGGCCTGATGAACCATCTGCTGGTGCCGGCCATGGGCGTGCTGAATCGACTTTATCTTCAGGTGGCGGGTCTGACCTGACGAACACGCTCTGAAAACGCATCTCCCCAGGGGCTTTAAAGTCCCTGGACCCCAATCAATCGCGCAGACCGCATCCCGATGGATGCGGTGAATGGATGGATGAAACACACATGACTCAACCGATCGTTTTCAGTGGGGCCCAACCCACCGGCCAATTGACCCTGGGGAACTATCTGGGGGCCTTGCGGCAGTGGACCGCCATGCAAGATGACCATGATTGCATTTTTTGCGTCGTGGATCTGCACGCCCTGACCGTCCGACAGGATCCCGCCGAGTTCCGGGAACGGATTCTGGATCTGGCCGCGCTGTTTCTGGCCTGCGGCATCGATCCGGACAAAAGCACCATTTTCATTCAGAGTCACGTTCCGGCCCACGCGGAGCTGGCATGGCTGCTTTCCACCTTCACCATGATGGGCGAACTCGACCGCATGACCCAGTTCAAGGACAAGGCCCGCAGCCATGCCCAGAATGTCAACGCGGGACTGTTCACCTATCCGGTGTTGATGGCGGCGGACATTCTGCTCTACGGCACCCACAAGGTGCCGGTGGGAGAGGATCAGAAACAGCATCTGGAGCTTTCGCGCGATGTGGCGGTCCGCTTCAACGGTCTGCATGGGCCGGTGTTCGTGGTTCCCGAACCGCTGGTGACGGGTGGCGGTGCGGCGCGCATCAAGGATCTGCAAGATCCGCTCAAGAAAATGTCGAAAACAGCCGAAGCGGATCTGGCCAAGGTGATGATCCTGGATGACCCCGCCGCCATCCTGAAAAAATTCAAGAAGGCCGTCACCGACGGCCTGGCGCAGATCAGCGCGGATGAGGTCAATCAACCGGGAGTGGTCAATCTGCTCAACATCTGGCGCGCGGCCAAAGGGGTATCGATGGAAGAGGCGTTGACCCATTTTTCCCACAATCAATACGGTCGGCTCAAGGTCGAAACCGCCGAGGCGGTGATCGCCCTGCTGGAACCGGTACGCACACGCTTTCTGGAGCTGCGTTCCGATCCCGCCGAGCTGGAAGGAATCCTGGGCCGAGGCGCGGAACTGGCCGGCGCGCGGGCCGAAACCATGATGAAACGGGTCTTGACCGCTCTGGGCCTGCCCTTGAACGCCCGACGCTTCGGATCCGCACAGGGGCGGTCATGAGCGTCATGCGGCTGCAAAAATGGCTCGCCGAGGCCGGACTCTGCTCCCGCCGCGAGGGGGAACGCTGGATCGAGGCCGGTCGGGTCAGCGTCAACGGCGAGGTGGTGCGACAACAAGGAGTGCAGGTCGGGCCGGATGCGGTGGTGACGGTGGATGGTCAACCGGTGACACTCACCAAAAGCACCCTGCGGGTGGTGGTGGCCCTCCACAAGCCGGTCGGGGTGATCTGTTCCCGGCACGATCCGGAAGGTCGCCCTTCGGTCTATCCGCTGGTGGAAGGGTCGGGAGTCCGACTGGTCAGCGTGGGCCGACTGGATTACAACTCCGAAGGGTTGTTGCTGTTCACCAACGACGGGGAGCTGGCCAACAAGCTGACCCATCCCCGACACGAAGTGCCGCGCATCTATCGGGTACGGGTTCACGGTCGGGTGGGAGAGTCCCTGCTGGAGCGTCTTCGGGCGGGAGTGATGCTGGATGACGGTCCCACCGGCCCTCTGGAGGTGACGGTGGAACGGGTGGTCGGGGCCAACAGTTGGGTCAACATCACCCTCAAGGAGGGTCGCAACCGCATCATCCGGCGTATTTTTTCCACCGTCGATATGGAAGTGGCCCGGCTGATCCGGATCTCCTACGGCGGGATCGAACTGGCGGACATTCCTGCGGGAGCATGGCGTTATCTGACCCGCAGCGAAGTCGCCCGTCTCAGCAATTGGGTTCGATGACCCCCCCATCATGACGGGTCCAGGGGGATGATCCCCCTGGTGGGGTCAGGGGCCACGCCCCAAAAAAACAATCAACAGGCAATCCGGGCGGGGCACCCCTCCAAAACATCGCTTCCATCTCTCGTCCTCAGGGAGTCTTCTTCCGTGTACCGTATCGTTCTGGGTCTGTGGATTCTCTCCTCCGTGGCCTTCGCGCCTCCCGCACTGGCCGACGACTTCTGCGCACCGAACCCCACGCCTCCCGCCGCCGTGAGCAAACATGAGTTGCCACCCACGCTTCGAGAGCTTTGCGCCACCATGCCCCTGGGCGGTCCGGTTCAGGGACGGAACTGTCCCCCGGACCGGGATCTGGATGGCGTCGCCGATACCCTGGATCGCTGCGCCAACACCCCCAAATGGGTTCCGGTGGATGCCAAAGGGTGTCCCCTGGACGAAGATCGGGACCGGATTCCCGATTATCAGGATCGTTGTCCCGGCACCCCGACCGGAGTGAAGGTCGATGCCAAAGGGTGTTGGATCCTGAAACTGACCATCCCCTTCGAGGCGGACAAGTCGGAGCTGCTGGCGACCCATCACGCGGCCCTGGACCGGGTGGCCTGTCAGATGCGGCAGGGCCGCCCGAAAATGGAGATTCAGGGGCATCAGGATCGCGCGCTCAACGAGGCGGTCTATCCGGGAGTGGATCTGCGCCGGGCGCGGGCGGTGGCCGATTATCTGATCTATCGCGGCGTGAAACCGGAAGCCCTGATCGTTCTCGGTCTGGGCGACACCAAGCCGCTGAAACAGAATAAAAAAGCCGCAAATGGCGCCGCAAACAACCGGGTGGAGCTGCATCCCCGTTGATGGAGGCCTCCGCGCTGGCTCTGCACAGGCTGTTCGACACCCTGCTGACCGCCTACGGTCCGCGCCACTGGTGGCCCGCGCCGACCGTTCCCGCGATGATGGCCGGTGCGATTCTGGTTCAGAACACCGCCTGGAGCGGTGCCTCCCAGGCGGTGGAGCGGCTGCTTGCAGCCGGATTGCTCGACTCCTGGCCGCAACTGCTGGCCACCCCGGAGGAGACCCTCTGGGCGTTGATCCGTCCGGCGGGATTTTTTCGGGTGAAAGGGGAGCGGCTCAAAGCACTGGCCCGTTTTCTGATCGACTCCGGCGGGGATCACGACGCCCTGTTCCGACTGGAAACCCCGGCTCTGCGCGCCGCGCTGCTGGGGGTACACGGAGTTGGCAAGGAGACTGCCGATTCGATCCTCTGTTATGCCGCCGACAGACCGATCTTCGTGGTGGACGCCTACACGAAACGCATTTTCAGCCGTCTGGGGTGGTGCGACGACGCGGTGGAATACGACGCCTTGCAGCGATGGGTCATGGATCGCTTTTCCGGAGACGCACAACGCTATGGAGAGTTGCACGCCCTGCTGGTGGAACACGCCAAGCTCCATTGCCGCACCCGACCCCGTTGCGACGGCTGTCCGCTGCTTTTCTGTCTCCGACATCCCCGGATGATCCCATGACCACCCTGCCCCTTCCCGCTCGTCGTCTGATCCGTCGTCTGCCCGAGGTGCTGTCCAACCAGATCGCGGCGGGAGAGGTGGTGGAGCGTCCGGCTTCGGTGGTGAAGGAGCTGGTGGAAAACAGTCTCGACGCCGGCGCGACCCGCATCGAGGTGCGCATCGAGGCCGGAGGACGACGACTGATCCAGGTGACGGACAACGGTTGCGGCATGGTGGCCGAACAGGCCCGATTGAGCCTGGAACGACACGCCACCTCCAAGATCGCCTGCGAGGCCGATCTGTTCGCCATTCAGACCTTGGGATTTCGCGGCGAAGCCCTGGCGGCCATCGCGTCGGTCTCCCATCTGGAGCTGGAAAGCCGGGTGGCCGAAGAGGAGGATGGGGTCCGTCTGCGCCTGGCGGGCGGGAGCGATCTCCAGGAGAACCGGATCGTGATGACTCCCGGCACCCGGATCACGATTCGCAATCTGTTTTTCAACACCCCGGCGCGCCTGAAATTTCTCCGCTCGGAGCGGACCGAAAACGGCCATGTCACCGATCTGCTGCAACGGCTGGCGTTGGTGCGCCCCGAGGTCGGATTCCGGCTGCTGGTCAACGGTCACGAAAGCCTCGATCTGCGGGCCGGAGAGGAACCGCGTCATCTGGAAGCCCGGCTGGCCGCGCTGCTCGGTCGGGATTTTCTGGAAAACTGCGCCCAGTTCGAAGGTCGGCACGAACAGGCCGCCCTCTCCGGATGGCTCGGACTGCCGGCCCTGCACCGCTCGAATGCCGCCTCGATTCATCTGTTCGTCAACGGACGCTGGGTGCGGGACAAGCTGATCACCCACGCGGTGCGCGACGCCTACCGGGATCTGCTGCCCAAGGAGAGTTATCCCACGGTGGCCCTGTTTCTCGATCTGCCGCCGGGGGATCTGGATGTGAATGTCCATCCCACCAAGGAGGAGGTCCGTTTCCATCATCGGGATTTCATTCACGCGCTGGTGCGCCGCACCCTGGGGGATGCGCTGGACTCCATGGGCGCACGCACCGTGAAGGTCGCGCTGCCCTTCGCGCCCCCTGCGCCTCCGAACCCCTCCGGAGCCACGCCGGACGCGCCACCCGACGATCCCGAGATTTCTCCGGAAAGCGTGCGTCTGCCCGAGGCGGTCTCCAGGCCGGTCCACTGGGAGCGACCCGCCACCGCGCCCCGCGCCCCATCGACCGCCTACTCGGTCAGCGGCGGCGGACGACGCGCCGACGAAACCGCCTGGCGCGCCCCTTCAGGCGGGCGGGAGGCGTCCGCCTCCGCCTGGCAAGGGGTGCGCGAGGAGACCGTCTCCTCCTGGCAGACCTTCCCGGAACAAGAGGCGGAAGAAGCCTGCGGACGCCCCGATCCGGAACCGCTCGATGCCGCCGCATCTCCGGAGTCCGCCTCCCCCAGCGCGCCGACGCCGGGACTCTTCACCCGGTCCGGTGCCACGATCCATCTGGGCGAGGCGGTAGGACAGATTCACCGCACCTACATTCTGGCCCAGACCCCGAAAGGGTTGGTGCTGGTGGATCAGCATGCCGCACATGAGCGCATTGTTTACGAAACCTTGAAAAAAAATCTGTCGCAGCACACTCTACCCCGTCAAATGCTGCTGGTGCCCGAAGTGGTGAGCTACTCCCCGGTCGAAGCCCGACAGGTGGCGGCTCATCTGGAAGAGATGGCCCAGTTGGGCGTGGTGGTGGAGCCTTTCGGAGGCAATGACTTCGCGGTACGGGAGTTGCCGGCACTCATCGCCGATCTCCCGGCGCGCGCGCTGGTGCTGGATCTGGCCTGCGAGTTGGATCGCCATGGGAGCAGCGAAGCGGTGAGCGCGCGTCTCGAACCCTTGCTGGCCACCATGGCCTGTCACGGATCGGTGCGGGCCAAACGTCGCCTGACCCTGGATGAAATGAACGCCCTGCTGCGCCAGATCGAATCCACGCTCCACGCGGGTCTCTGCGGACATGGCCGCCCGACCTATGTGGAGCTGGAACTCAAGGATTTGGAAAAACTTTTTGGCAGACGCTGACCTGTTCCTTCCGCCACTTCCGAAGCGGTCTGGTTTCCACGCCTTGCCGCGCCGGTTTCAAACCTGTAAGCTTAACAGACGATATTCATCAAGCGTGGACGTTGGATGGGAATGGATCACGAGCAAAAGATGGACGACATCACCGGCCAAATGGAACAGGCCATCCGACTTGGCATTCAGGCCCATTTGGCGTTTCGCAGACACTCCGAGGCGCGCATCAACGCCATTCGTGACGGCTCCTGGCTGGAGACGACGTCGCAATCCGTGCTGTTCCGTCTTCAGGCCGAGTACGACCGTCAGCAGGAGGAGTATCGCAAGGCACTCCACGCCCTGCGGGAAGCCGCCCCCGAAGCCTATGGCACGCTGCTCAAGGAGATCGCCCAACAGATTCGGGAAGAGGTCAACCAGAGCGCGCACCCCTCCCTGACCAGCACCCGTTCCCTCCCCTGATCCTTCCGGTTTTCATCGGGAAGTCACCGCCCCCCCCAATGGAGAGTTTGATATGTATTTTGCCATCATCGGCGAGGATGTGCCCGACTCACTGGCGTTGCGACTGGCGGCCCGTCCCGCCCATCTGGCGCGACTGGAACTCCTCGCCGCCGACAATCGGGTGCTGCTGGCCGGACCTTTCCCCGCCATCGGCGAGGAGACCGGTTTCACCGGCAGCCTGATCGTGGCCGAGTTCGACTCGCTGGAGTCCTGTCGCGCCTGGGCCGAGGCCGATCCCTATGTCGCCGCCGGGGTCTATCGGAACGTGACCGTGCGACCGTTCAAGAAGGTCTTCCCCTGAAGGCGTCGCCATCCAACCACCACCGGGTGCGATCCCCGCCCCCGGTGGTTTTCAGAACAGCTCTTCCAGGACGGGAGCCTCCATCTCCGCACACATCGGCGTCTCCAGAGGCACCCAGTCCAGCCGGTCGCCGGTGAGTGCCTCCAGAAACGCGATCGTTTGCTGATAGATGCCCCGGTTGCCCCGTTCCCGTGGCCCGGCGACATTCAAGACCCGAATGCGCTGATCCTCCAGCCAGACCCGAAGCTCCTCCAGATCCACCGGACGATTCAGATTGATCAACCGGTGCAATCGCGGCATCGAGCGGGCGAACTGCCAGGTGAGCAACGTGCCGCCGGTCACTTGACCCCGATGGAAAATCAACGTTCCGTCGCAATCCCGCATGTTCCAGAAGGTTCGCTGGCGATAGTCCGAGCGCGGCGTCTCCCGCAACGGATAATGAAGCCCGATGGGACCATCGTCGGCCTTCCGTCCCTTGGGACACCACCCCCCCACCGGAATCCCCTGAGACATGGCAAAATCCAACGCTGCCCGATCCACCCCGGTCTGACCACCTGAAATAATTTTATTAAACATTGCTTCACCTCATCGGCTGGAAAAATTCTTCATATAATAGACCATCATCAAACTTTTTTCAAGTCCGTCGATACTGGCACTCGCCGATTTTCTGGTGTATCATGGCTCATCTTTCCTGCGTCAAAAAAACTTGCCGGAGACCTAAATCATGGAAGTGTTGAGCGACGACGAACTGATTGCCGAACTGAAAAAACGGTTCGATCAAACCAAACAAGCACTGTACGACGTGAAAATGATCAGCAAGAAACTGGAGGATGTCAACCATAAACTTCAGTTGTCAGAGCAGGTGAAAAGCAACTTTGTTTCCCATATGAAAAATGAAATAAACAATCCGTTGTCCTGCATTCTGGGCCTTTCACAACAATTGGTCTCTTCCGCCATGGATCCAGCCACCGTTTCCAGCGCGGCGTCCCTGATCTATAACGAAGCGTTCAGCCTCGATTTTCAACTGCGCAACATTTTCGCCGCCGCCGAACTGGAATCGGGCGACACCTCGCTGCAGGTCTCGATGGTCGATATCAACAACCTGATCACCAGTACCGTCGAATCGTTCCATCATCTGATCCAGGATAAAAATCTCACGGTTCACTTCTCCCCGAACGGTGACGAACATCAACGCCTGCTCTTCAAAACCGACGCGGAACGGCTCACCCTGGTCATCTCCAACCTGATCTCCAACGCCATCGAGTTCAACGAAGAGAATGGCCAGATCACGGTGCAGGCCCAGGTGCTCGACGACCTGCTCACGCTCACGGTCTCCGATACCGGCATCGGCATCGACATGGCCCAACTGCATCGCCTGTTCGACCGCTTCGTGCAGGGCGAATCCGGCATGCGGAAAAGTCACAAAGGTCATGGATTGGGCCTCTCCATCACCCAGGCGGTGCTGGATCTGATGCAAGGCAGCGTCTCGGTCAACTCCCCGGAAGGTCACGGAGCCACCTTCACCATTTCGGTTCCTGAACTCCCCTCGGATGCCGATGCCGACGCCTTTTCGGTCGATGGCAACGAATTCCTGTTCGGCGACGACGACGGAGTCGAGGCATTCTGATCCATGACCACCGGCAGCGATCCCTCCAAACCCTTTCTGATGCCCGGTGCCCTCTTCGCGCAAAACGGGGCCTACATCATCACCACAGTCCTCGGCTCCTGCATCGCGGTCTGCCTGTGGGACCGCATGCGCAAAGAGGGCGGCATGAACCATTACAAACTGCCCCTGTGGAACGGTGATGGTCTCCCCTGTCCCAAATACGGCAACATCGCCATCGCCAAGCTCATCGAACGCATGGATGAAATGGGCTGCCTGCGCCGCAATATCGTGGCCAAGGTCTTCGGGGGCGGCGCGGTCATCAAAAGCACCTCGGGCCTGCTCAACGTCGGCGAACGCAACATCGAAGTGGCCGTGGACTATCTGGCCCGGGAAAACATTCCCATCATCGCCTCCGACATGGGAGGCGATTACAGCCGCAAGATCATCTTCAACACCCAGGACGGAGCCATCATGATGAAACGGGCCTCCCCAAGCTGACCCCGCCCGCCGCAACGGGCTTATTCATCAGTCGTGCGCCCGCAGAGCCTCCATCACCGGTCTTTGCAAATCGCGCCGGGTGGCCCAGTATCCCGTGACCATCACCAGACCGCAGCCCAGAATGCCCGCAACCAGAGTGGCCAAGGGCAATCCATTCCAGGAGTCGTCGAACAGCATCACCATCACTCCGAAGGTGATCCCCTGCCCCAAAATCAACCCCGCCACCGTGGACAATACCCCCAACAAACCGAACTCCACCAAGGCTCCTCGCGTCAAATCCCGCTGCGTGGCCCCCAACAGCCGCCGAATGGCCGCCTCGCGGGCGCGCCGCCGCCGAATCAGCGTGACACTCACCGCCAACGCGGTCAGACCCGCCACCCCCGCCATGCCCCCGGCCACCCGCACCGAGAGAATCAACCGTTCCAGCAGTTCCCGGGCCCGTTCCATCACCTCCCGCGACGCGATCACCGAAACGTTGGGAACACGACTCACCACCGCCTGACGGAACGCCTCTTCCCGCGTTCGCGCCACCATGGCACTGGCCAGCAGGGAGTAGGGAGCCCCCTCGACCACCGCCGGAGAGAAAATCACGAAAAAGTTCAACCCCATGTCCGCCCAGCGCAACTCCCGGATGCTGGCGATGGTGGCCGACACCTCCTCGCCGCGAATCTCGAAGGCCAACGTATCGCCGAGTTGCAGATTCAGAGCCTTGGCCATTTCCCGTTCCACGCTCGCCTCACGGGCCGCAGGATCGCGCCACCAACTTCCGGCGATCACCCGATTGCCGGAAGGCACCGCATCGGCCCAGGTCAACACATAGTCCCGCTGAAACCGCCACGCCTGGGGATGTCCCGCCACCCACTCCGGCGTAACCCGCTCCCCCTTGAGTTGCTTGATGCGTCCCCGCACCACCGGCGTGACGCGCAACGCCTCCGGATCGCTCCCGAAATCGGCCATCAACGTCCGCAACGGCGCCTCCTGATCGGATTGAAGATCGATCAGAAAAAATCCCGGCACCCGCATCGGCAGTCGATCCACCATCTGCCGGTCGAAATTCTGTTCCAGAAACAAAATGGCGCACAACACCCCCATGCCAAGCCCCACCGAAACGATGGCCCCGGAGCTTCCCGCGCCACGGGCCACCAATCCGCGCGCCGCCAGTCGTCCCATCCAGGAGGTCGGCCTGAACTGTCTCAACAGCCACAGCCCCGACCCGGCCACCACCCAAAGCAGCGCGAACGTGACCGCCAGACCCACGGCGAACAGACCACCATTTTTCCAGCCGCTCTGTCCCCCCAACAAAAACGCCCCCGACAGCGTGATCATCACCGGCACCCCCCAACGCCATTTCCAGGGGATCATCTCCAGCCCGCCCTGCCACTCCACCGCCCGAAACAGTCCCGCCGGGGTGACGCTTCGCGTACTCCACAACGGCCCCAGAGAAAAAATCAACCCCATGACGAGACCACCAACCGCCCCGGCCAGAAAAATCCCCAAGGAGAACAGCCCGGCCAGAGACTCCCCCCCGCCCCCCAGACCGGTCAACGCCAAAGGAAACAACGATCCGAGCAACGCGCCCCCGATCGAGGCCGGAGCGGCGGTCAGCAAAACCCGCTAG
>JADGBU010000083.1:0-13677 GCA_015231295.1 Magnetococcales bacterium
ACCTCTCCTGCCGCGAGTCGCACATCCTGCGTACCAGGGTCAACAAAGTCCTGGTCCGGGGCTATCTGCCATCCGGTTCCGGGTTTCTTTCCGCCGAGGTGGACTCGCGGCCCGACGGGCTGAACCACGGGCGCACCAGCTTTTTTGCTGGCGACACGGCTCATCTGCTGGTTCATGCCGGTGATGATGTTGCCTTGGAAGACCCGTTGGTTTCCACCGGTGTGATCTTGCCGGGTGAATGGCAGATGATCACCGTGACGCAGGATTTGATGTTCAACAGGGTGGCGACTGCCACATTGGACAAACCAGCTATCGGCATCGACTCGGTGATCTGGCTCGGCAACGACCTGGGCGTGATCACCCTGGAGTCGGACAGGCGCACGGTTTCTGTCCCGAATGCGGGTGTGGCCATCGCCAGGGTGACGTATCGCTCCCATGCCCGCTCCTGGAGCCTGTCCGCGCCATCGACTGTGGCCGGGTTGAACGAATATCCGGTGCATGTCCATTTGACCGGCACCACCGGGGAGAGTCTGGGCTCCGGCGAGATCTTTTGTCAGAGAGGCGACGGAGCGTTCCGGGGCGCGGATATCTCCGATCCTTTGCTTTCCACTGATGATGCCAAACGTTCCCGTGGTCGGGCCGAAATCGATGCTGGCGAGCACTCCAGGAAGTGTCTCTCACCTGTCTGCACCGTCCCTGCTTCATGCCGGGGCATCTAGTAGAAGTCCACGACGCCCTAATGGGCCGCTCCTGGCGCGGCAAGATCACCTCCGTGAGCCATACGGCCCAGGGCAACAAACTGACCACCTCTCTGGAGTTGCTTCGATATGTCGAGTCCTCTCTCTGATTTGCGCGAGATGTTCGCCGGACGAGTTGCGGTGGCTGGCAGGATCGTCTCGGTGGCGAATGGCGTGGCACGGGTGGCCATGGCCCAGGGGATGGTTGAGGTGGTGCTGGATGGAGGTGGCAACGTAGGGGGATCGTGTCTCCGTGCGGGATGGGCGCACAGTGCGGATGCAGGAGGCGGTGGAGGTGCCGGTGTTTTTTGTCTGATTCAAGCTCAAGGAGCACACTTGTCATAAAACGGTCCATGGTCTTGCTGCAGACTTCCGCCAATCTATTCCCCAGCTTGGCTTGATCTTTCAGGACACCCTGGAAATAGCTCAGTTCTGGGTAGGGATGCGACTCCCAATCGGGAAGAACATCTGAAACCGGTCCATGAAAGTCATGCTCCATGGCGCTCTCAATCCTCTCAAACATGTGCCATCAGATCGTCCGAGCTGGTCACGACCACATAACGAACCGGGTTACTACCAACGGCAAGTGCCTTGAAGTGCTCCTGCCCACAGGCGATCTTGGCGCTTTCCTTGCCTCTCAGGTCATCCTCGAACAGCCCGCCCTTGGTTTCCACCACGAAGTACAACCTTTCGTCGCCGTCCTTCTCCACCAGGACGGCCCAGTCTGGGTTATAGGTGCCTAGAGGGGTAGGAACCTTGAACCAAGCGGGCAGCTTGGCGTACACCCTGACGGCCTCGTTTCTCTCCAACTGTTCCGCAAACTGCCGCTCCACACCGCCGGAATCGTAGATAACGTGTTCGTAGACCGACTTCCGAGCATCCTTCAGCATATCTTTCAGGTAGCCGGTCAACTCCTCCTGCTCAAACAGTTCTTGGGCGTAAAAGTGCTCATCACCGATCCGATGGTAGCGGATGCCGTCCACCACGGCCAGACGTTTGGAGCGGTTGATGGCCTCTGTGGATAACTCGATAAATTGCTGCGGGTTGTGGGCAAAATCATGCAGTCTTCCACTCGCCATCAAAATTTGCACGATACTGCGCCGTTTCAACTGGGTATTGTCTTGTAAGACCGAAAGCAGATCGGGCAACTCGATATCATGCTCATCGATATGGACTGGGGCAGCTTTGGCGGTCTCTTTGGCCTCTACACCGCCCTTGCCGATGGTGATGTCCGCTTTGCGGACGTGCAATCGGGTTCTTGCAACCGGTGGGGCACCCTGGATGGCCTTGGCGCATTCATCCAGCAAACGGTCATTGTCGAACTCCACCCGATAGGTGGTCTTGTGTTTGATACGATCCCAAAGTGCCTGAAACTCCGCACTGTGCAGGACAGCCTGCCGGATCTTGATCTGGATGCGATCATCAGCATTCTTGATGTCCAAGCGACCGGACAATTTTTTCAGGATTTCCTGAATCTGGGGCATCTGCTCACGGAACGTTTCCGGCACGGCCAAAGTTCCCTCTTTCAATGCCGTGCGCAGGGTATCTTGAACCTTGCCCTTGGCATCCACATAACCTGACCCTTTGAGGTGGTTCCAGAGGAGTTCCGACTTCTCTACCCCCAACATGAACGGCTTCCCTTGATCGTCCAACACCGAAACAGAGGCAAATTGGTGCTTTTCCACGATGCCAAAGCGGATGCCCGTATCGGCTTCAATCTCTTTTTGCAGGGTTTCGGCAAACTGCTCGTAGCTCTCGGTGGCCACGACGGTCAAGGTGTTGATGTCGAATCCGCGCAGACGTTCGCCGTTCTGGTTGACGCATAGCCGCAAGCCCCGTCCAATCGACTGCCGACGGGCCATCTCACTGCCCATATCTCGCAGGACGCAAATCTGGAATACATTCGGGTTATCCCACCCCTCACGAAGCGCGGAATGGGAAAAGATGAACTTCAGCGGTGTTTCAAAGCTGAGTAGGCGTTCCTTGTCCTTCATGATCAAGTTGTAGGCACGCTCGGCATTGTCGCGGTTGGCCTGGTTGCTTTCTTTTTCAGGGGTATCGGTCCAGGTGCCCTTCTTGTCGATGGAAAAGTAGCCATTGTGGACATCTTCCGGTAGCGTTGCGTTATCCACTTCCTGAAACAGGGTGTGGTAGTCCGGGTGGCGGATCATGCGGCGATACTCTTCCTCGAACATCAGGGCATACTTGCCCTTGACCTGTTTGCCGTCGTTATCGTAGGCCCGGTAGTGTTCCACGGCGTCGATGAAAAACAAGGACAAGACCTTGATTCCCTGGGGACGAAGACGTTTTTCCTTGTCCAGATGTTCCTTGATGGTGCGCCGGATCATCTGACGTTTCATCTCATCCTGATCAACCGAGCCAATCGCCTCTCCCAGACGCAGAAAATGTTCTCCTGTCGGAGTGCGCACCTCCATAAATTCCTGACCCTTGGCCACGCGGATCTCCCCGATCCGGTGATCGACATACAGAGGGCGACCCGTGACTTGTTCCAGATCGTCACCATCCTGAACCGTCATCTCTTTACGGCGAACATGGCCGCCTTGCTGGACATCCAGTTCCACCTTGGCTGTGATTTTTCCTCTGGTATTGCTCACGGACCGCAGTTGGGCATACGGCTTGTTGTGTCCGCCTTCCACCTCCAGGGAGGCTACCTCGATCTGTTTCACCAGTTTGCGTTCATAGGCATCCACGGCATCCAGGCGGAAAAGCATGTGGTGCTTGTCGGCATGGGTAGCGGAATAGCGCAGGGTGCAGAGGGGATGCATCTCGCCCAAGGCTTTCTTGCCCTGACCTTCCAGACCGCCATCCACGCTTTGCGGCTCGTCCACGATGACGATGGGGCGGGTGGCACGAATCAGGTCGATGGGGCGTTCGCCGCCGGTTTTCTCGGTCTCTTTGTACAAATTGTTGACATCTTTTTTGTTGATGGCCCCAACGGTTACCACCATGATCTGGATGTGAGGGCTGGTGGCAAAATTGCGCACCTGTCCCAGTTTGCTGGAGTCGTACAGAAAATACTCAGAGGTGGTGTTGGCGTAGAGTCCCTTGAAGTGGTCCGCCATGATCTGGAGCGACTTGTAGACCCCCTCCTTGATGGCCACCGACGGCACCACGATGACGAATTTGTTAAACCCGTACCGTTTGTGCAACTCGAAGATCGTTCGCAGATAGACGTAGGTCTTGCCGGTTCCGGTCTCCATTTCCACGGTGAAATCGCCGGAAGCCAAAGAATCCGATGGGCGCAGACCGTTTTTCAGTTGGACCGCGTGAAGGTTGGCCAGGAGTTCGTCATCCAGCAGGCGCAGGCGGTTGCCGATGCCCAACTCCTCAAGGCGGTTTCCATCCATGTGAATGGATCCGCCATGACTGACGGTAAACTCGGTGCGGCACGCCTCCTGGCCCCGAAAGAGATCGCACACCGATTCGATGGCGGCAAGCTGATAGTCCAGGTCGGGTTCGAAATGGAGTTTCATGACGATTTTCCCCGCTTGGCAGGGTTGACTTGATGGGACGGAAGCTTGGCTGCCGCTTCTTCCAGGGCGCGGCCCAGTTCGTGTTCACCTTCCGCCTCCAGAAAGGCGCGACGCCTGGCAGCGAACAGATCGTATTCCGCTTCGGCATGGTCATTGGCATCTTTCCTGGAGACCTTTCCCGGACTGAGCAGAACCTCCCGGTCGTTGAAGCGCAAGAATTCATCCAGTCTGCGCTCCCAATCCTGGAGAAACACCAGTTTGCGCCGTTTGGCCTGATCCTCCGCAAAATCCAACCACATGACGACGATGCGATTCAGTTCGGTGATTTCCGGTTCTTGCAGGTAGTTTTTGGCCACGGTCACATCACCTTTGCGCACCACCTCTCCTTTCCAGGTAATCACCCCCATGTTGGGCAGGGCATGGTTGGCGCGACGGGCGATCAACTCCAGAGCAGTTTGACCGGTCACGGCAAAATGGAGTTTGTTCTGGATATGTTTGAAAAAAGCGGTTGTCTCGCGGCTTGATGGGGCATAGTCGGCGGCCAGAGTGAATATCTCCAGCACCCGCAGATACATGCGGCGCTCGCTGGCGCGGATGTCCCGGATGCGCTCCAGCAGTTCGTCGAAATAGTCGGGGATGCCGGAACCGGCCACCGGCGGATTCTTCAACCGCTGGTCGTCCATGGTGAAGCCCTTGACGAGGTACTCCCGCAGTCGTTCCGTGGCCCAACGCCGGAACTGGACGCCACGCGGCGAGCGCACCCGATAGCCTACGGCCAGAATGGCGTCCAGATTATAATGCTCGATCAGGCGGGAGACCTCCCGGTCACCCTCCCGACGAACTATCCGGAATTTCCGGATAGTTGACTCTGGGGTCAATTCCCCATCCTCGAAAAGGTTCTTCAAATGCTCGTTGATGGTGCGGATATCTTTCTGAAACAACTCGGCCATCAACGCCTGGGAGAGCCACAAGGTCTCCTCCACAAAACGGCACTCCACCCGGGTGCGACCGTCCTCGGTTTCGTAGAGCAGAATTTCCCCTCTGGGCGCGTTGCACTCGGTCATGGGATTTTCCTCTCCGTAATGGCATGATAGATTTTAAGTTTCAATGACTCGTCGTTTGAATTCCCGTCCAGATGGGCCGTCATGATCTCTCGCAGAAGATCTTTGTCGATGTTTCCGGCGGCTACGTGATAGCTGATGTTCTCCATCTCTGGCAGGAATGTGTTGACACAATAAAGATAACCATTCAACAAAAGCATTTGGGCGCAAAGCACGATAGCGATCCGCTTGTTGCCATCCTGGAAACTGTGGAACTTGCAGGCACAAAAAAAGAGGTGGGTCAGCTTGTCGGCCATGGTTGGATAATAGTCATCATTCTGAATATGCTGTAATACACTATCAAGCTTGCCCAACTCTAAATGACCGTCGGAACCACCGCCGCTTTTTTCAACGGTGAGTTTATGGCTCTCAATCGCCTGCTCCAGGGTAAGATAGATCAAAGCCACTATTCACGCTCCTTCAAGCGTTTAAGAACCCCTTTGGCTTCTTCCAGTCGTTCCGCCAGTTCCTGGCTCTTATCTCCAATAAAGCGTTCGAAGTCCTCTCTCTGGACAGGTGTTATGTACTCTTTGAGCCGTAAATGAAGTGCATCCCGAAAGGCAAAATCTCGACTCGCCATCTTGTTTCTGGCTCTTTCGACCAATGGTTTCCACAAGGCTTGGGATTCGAACTCTGCAAACAGTAGATCCACTTCCCAAGTATCGAGAGGAATGCCTTTCTCACAAAATTTTTTTTGCAACAGATCGGAAAATCCATTTTCATAGGCTGCGATCAAATCAAGGACTTCCGTATAGAAAGTATCACGGATCTGATCACTCCGTTCGAGTTTAAGAAGGCGCCTGTATTCATGAGCCTTCTCAAGGAAGATGCTGACATAGATCTTATTGGTATAAAGTGCATATTTAAAGTTTCCCATAGCCACGCAATCCCGTAGCGCGTCCGTAAACCGTTTGCGATAGTTTTCTCCTTCAAAAATCGAGTTAAGAAACTCTTCATCACGTTGATTAATGTATTTTGTTCCACCACCAGACCGTTGATTTATGGTATCTATGACGATGTCAAGGATGGCTGTTCGAAGAAGCCTGGCGCGAGTGCTTTCCGAAACCAGCATGGCAATGTTGAGGAAGGCTCTGAAATCGAAGATGCCAAGCGCGGTGGTTTTGGTCACGAAATCCATTTCGTTACCACCCTGTGAAACAAGAATTTGTTTGAAAATTTTCAAACGGTTACCACGAAGCACCTCATAGCCGTTTTGGCGCAGTTCGTCTCCATACCTGTCAAGATAGTTGTCGATGGTCCTGGTGGTGATTTCGAAGAAGGTGGCCACCTGTTCCTTGAGCACCACCGTTCTGCCCTCAAATGGAATTCCCTGAATGCCTGCCGCCTTTTCGATTTCAGCCAGCGCATAGGGATTGTTCAAGATATTCTGCCGGTCGATTTGAGAGTTGGTGAGGTCTTTGGTCATCGTACCATCCTCACAGGCTACGAATCCCGGCCAGTTCACTGGCGGGCAGGTTCTGTTCCAGGATGGCTGCCAGATTGGTTTTGGCCACGTCGTCCTCAAAGGCACTGTCCCGGAAGACGAAGGTAGTGGCCACGGCAGGGGCCAGTTCCTGCCGCCAAGCCAGAATGCCCATGGCCAGGGGGTCAACTTCCTTGCGGGTAATTTTTTCTGTCAAACACACCACCAACGCCCCACCGCCGATGGCATGGACCTGCTTTCCGGCCATGGTCCGGGTCTTCATGGGCACAGTGAGTTCCAGCCCTAATTTGAGGAGAAGTTCAAACAAAAGATCGTCTTCGCTGCGATCCGGCAGGATATGATCTATATGACTAACGAGGTTTTTTTCCAGATTGGCGGGATCGGGTTCCCAGGGTTTGAGATTGCTGGCGTCCAGCTTGAAGACGCGGAAGCCCCGATCCTGTTTGGCGCCATCACTCAGGTCAAGTTGACCCGCGTCCGCATCGTTGAGCTTCTTGATGACCCGCCGCACCCGCTCCTTGGTAATCTCGGCAATGGTAGGGTATTCCTTCTGACCGGTGGGTTCGGGGAGTTGTACCAGGATGAATCGGCGGTTACCGCCATCCGATTGGTTCATATCCAGAACTGCGTGGGCGGTGGTGCCGGAACCGGCGAAGAAGTCCAGAACAAGATCATCGGTATCGCTGCTGGTTGACAGTTGCAACATTCGAGCAATCAGCCGGGAGGGTTTCGGGGTCTCAAAGACTGATTCCGAATTCTCGAAGTGCAGCAGATCAACAAGAACCTTTTTGGCTTCCTGGGTATGACCAACTTCGTTGTAGTGCCAAAGTGTTTGTGGAACGCGTCCTTGTTTGACCTCGGAAAAATAAATTTTTGGTGCCGGAACATTATTGGCATCTTTTCCCCACCAAATGCGTCCTTCATGATGCATCTGCCAGAGTTTGTCCTCAGATATACTCCAATATCTTCCTCTTGGTGGTCCTTCAATTAATCTCCCACCAGGGCATTTGATCGAATATGTACCCTTGCTATAATAATTCCTTGCCGAAAGGTTATTGGCCTTCCAAGGACCACGAGGATCATTGTCCGGGTTCTTGTAGTCGTCATTTTGTGCATCAGTGCGCGGCAATAGTCCAGGAGACCAAATTTCAGCATTCTTTGCATAAACAATTATATAATCATGATCTTCCGAGAAATGCCGCGCACTGCTTTTTGGTGCGTAAACCTTTTGCCAGATTACTGCGGCCACAAAATTTTCTGGACCGAATATTTCATCGCAAACTGCACGTAAATTCTGCACTTCGTTATCGTCGATGCTAATAAACAGCACCCCATCATCCCGCAAAAGATTTCTCGCCAGCCGCAACCGGGGATACATCATGTTCAACCAATCGGTATGGAACCGCCCACTGGCATCGGTATTGCTGGACATCCGCCGTCCCTCGCCATTGACTTGCCCAGTCAACTCCAGATAGTTGCGGATATTGTCCCGGTAATCATCTGGGTAAACGAAATCCTTGCCGGTATTGTAGGGTGGATCGATGTAAATCAGCTTGACTTTGCCCGCGTAGCTCTTCTGCAAGAGCTTCAGCACCTCCAGATTGTCCCCCTCGATCATGAGGTTTTGCGTGGTCTCCCAATTCACACTTTCTGCCGGGCAGGGGCGCAGCGTGCCGGTGGATGGGGTTAGGGCCAGTCGGCGAGCCTGCCGCTTGCCATGCCAGTTGAGGCCGTATTTTTCCTCCCGCTCGTCCACATGATCGCCCAGCAACTCCTTGAGCACCGCGAAGTCGATCTTGCCCTCGGTGAAGGCCTCCGGGAACAGGGCTTTGAGCCGCTCGACATTCTCGGACAACAGGTCGGTACTGTGCATTTCGGGGTCATTGGGGGTCAATTTTTTCATGGTCATTGTACGTCTCCTTTTGCCCCGGTCTGGCTGGGATGTTCCCTAACCAACTGTCCATCCCGAACCACCACCAGTGCCGTTCGGGTCTGGACGGCAATTTCACGGGCGCGTCGCGCGGCCCGTTCCAAAGCCTGCTCCACATGGCGGGCGTCCTCGTCTTGCGCCTGACTCAACGGTTTGCAGTTCATCGTTCGCTCCAGTCCAGTAACCGGGGACGATCCCCGGAATGATCAAAATGCAACCACACATCCACCAAAGGGCGATAGATACCGACGAAATTCAAACGTCCGGCAACAAACCGGCGACGGACAGTTTCTTCTGGCACGTCGTGCCCGCCCTGTCTGACCCGCTCCGCGACCCGTGCCAGGGCGGTCTCCACATCAGGAAGATCCAGAAAAATCAATTTTACATGATACCCCTTGGCCCGCCACTGCGGGATGGACCGGGCATACCCCTTACCGCTCAAGGTAGTCTCGAAAGCAAAACTGCGCCCCACTGCCACATGCCCGACAATGGCCTGGAGCATCAATCGTCCGGCCTTGCCCGCAACCTGTTCTGGCGCGAAGGGAGAGAGACCAGCGGCAATCAGGTCCGCATTGATGAAGGTGGGACAATGAGCTTCGTTGGGCAGGAACTCCCTGGCGAAAGTCGTCTTCCCCGCACCATTGGGACCGGCGATAATGACGATTTTCTTCTCAACCGGCATGGTTCCCCCGTCGCAGTTTTTCCATCATCTTTCCCAGTTCCGTTCGCAAACCACCCATCTTGAGATTCAACTCCACCCGGCGATTAAGCTGCTTCTCCTTGCCCGCCTGGGCACGCAATCGAACCATTTCCCGCTCCAATCGGGCGTGTTCCTCCAAGGCGGCACGGCGGGCTGAGGCTTGTTCCGACGACTCCGGCAGCTCAAAGTAGCCAGTGATGCGAGCGACGGCAAGGGACTCGATTCGATCCATCCATCCCTGATAGAGGGTGTGGAGGTTCGCCGCAGCCTGCGCGTTCAGTGCCAGAGACGCCATGAAAGCGGTATCCAATGAGGACTCCAGCAGTGTGGTTCCGACCATTTCCCCATCCAGCACCACCTTGCCCGCTTCCCCTTGGGAAAAACGCTTGTGCGCCAGGGTGAGGGTCACCGTTTTCCCTTGGGTGGAGACCAGGAAAACAGGATAGGGAATCGCCCGCTGGATCAGTTCCGTCAACCGCGCTTTGGCCGCTGGTCGCAGAGCCACCGTCAACACGGAGATTTCGCCATAGTCGCGGATTTCATCCCGGAAGGCGGGTACGCCGATGTTGGTGGGCTTGAGGGCGGCGATCCAGTGCAGGTCGTCCACGCCGTCCTGAATGATCCGCTTGTCGGCGGCAGTGGGCGCGCCCTGTTCCAGCAGCAATTTTTTCGCCACGCGCTTGTCTACCCGGACTTCCGGCGGCAAAGAGAGTGCCTGAAGGATGGCGGCCACACTCACGGCTTTGTTTCCCGTTCCTGTTCCGGCAACAGCACCAGCCACGCCACCACCTCGAAATCATCGATCCCGGCAAACTCCCCCTTCAAGGCATGGGTTCCACCCGGTGAGAAAAGGCTGGCCACTGATTGCTCCTCCTGCTTGCCCACCACCGATCCCACAGCCTTGGCCAACAGTTTGCGGTATCCATCCATCTCCCGCCCTTCACGGGTGGCCTTGTCGAATCGATCACAGGCTCCCGCATCGGGCAGGTCGCGCCCCAGACAGGCTTTCTTGAGACGATCCATGACCTGCTTGGCTTGGGTAAAAGGCAGATGGACCGTACCATCCATTTTCACATGCACAAGATAATGGGGTGCCAGGGGGTAATCCGGTCCGGCGGTTCCCTGGGTGCCATCACCCGTCGCCCGCAAACAGAAGATCACGCCGGGAGGAAGATCCCCTTCCTCGCGGGCGACTGTCACCGCGAAAAGGCCGGTATGGCGTTTTTCCAGATGCCCAGGATGTTCCCGCATGAATCCAGCCAGATCCACCCGGAAGTCGTTGAGGGTGAGGTCAGTAATGGACACGCCACCGGAGAGATCCTCCATGTCGATGACCGCATCTTGCAACCGGAGAAGCTGCTTGCGCCGGTACTCCAGGTCGTTCATCTGGTTGCCGGACTGATGCTCGATGAGGTTCTCCTCGCCAGTAGCGGAGATATCCAACAGCACCATGCGCCCGCTGACCCGTTGCTCCAGGTTGATGTACTCTTCCAGTTCCATGTTCGGCCAGAAATTGACCAACTGGATGCTGGTGTTGGGTGAACCGATGCGGTCGATGCGCCCAAAACGCTGGATGATGCGCACCGGGTTCCAGTGGATGTCGTAGTTGACCAGCCAGTCACAATCCTGCAGGTTCTGGCCTTCGGAAATACAGTCGGTGGCGATGAGGAGGTCCACCTCTCCCTCGCTTGCCAACTCCGAGGGCCGCTCCTTGGAACGGGGAGCAAAGGCGGCGAGGATGCTCCCCATGTCGGCGCGTAACCCCGGCAAAGTGGTCCGGGTGCGTCCCGTTCCGGTGATCAACGCCGAATGACAGCCCAGTTCCTGGACCGCCCAACCGGACAGTGCCTGATAAAGATATTCCGCCGTATCGGCAAAGGCCGTGAATACGAGGATTTTGCGATTGCCGGGATTGATGGGCGCATGTATCTTGTCTGCGATCATCCCTCGCAGCATGGCCAATTTGGCGTCACGCTCCATGCCGATCTGAACCGCAGCGGCATGAAGCGTATCCAGACGGTTCCTGTCCTCGATCAGATCCTGTCGCCAACGGATGCGGTCCACGTCCTGGAGGAGCACCTTGACCTTGCGTCCGATCAGCAAGGTCTCGAAGGTGGGATCGTCCACATCCAAATCCTCGATGGACAGCTCCTCGATGCTGTCAACATGAGAGTCCAGCTTTGCCAGCAGGCCATTCACGTCCTCCAACTGGCGTCGCAACGTCAACGCGAATGAATTGACCGAACTCTCCATACGCTTGAGCAGGTTGATGCGCAGCAGGTGGACCATGTTCTCTTCCCGGTCCACTTGCCGAAAAATGCCCTCCCCACCGCGCACCTTGGTATTGTATTTTTCATCGTAGACTGCCAGCTTGTTCGGCAGGAGGTAACGCAGCGGGGCATAGGCCGCCAGATTGAGCCGACGGATTTCATCGTTGATCACCCGAATCGGCGGAAACGCGCCTGACAAATCCACATCCGGCTTGATGTTGCTGGGTTTGAGTCGTTCCGGGAACTTCCCGGTTTCCGCCGTGCCGTAATATTTCTCGACATGTTTGCGCGAACGGGCGATGGTCAAGAGGTCCAGGAGCTTGAAATAATCGAACCCAAGCATTTCCATGAGACGGGCCGGTTTGCGGTCTATTTCCGCCAGGGCCAACCAACGGTTGAATTGGGTTTGGGCCAAACGAACCGTCGTCTCGATGCTGGGAATGCCATGTTCCACCAGCGCCCCGTCGTTTCCTTCGGTGATGAAGGCGATCTGATTCTTGAGGTCGGCAAGGCGATTGTTCACCGGAGTGGCGGAAAGCATCAACACGCGGGTTTTCACGCCCGCCTTGATGATCCGCCGCATGAGACGGCCATAGCGCGTCTCGCGGTCCTTATGGGAGGCCTTGTTGCGAAAGTTGTGGGACTCGTCGATCACCACCAGATCATAATTGCCCCAATTGACGTAGGAGAGATCGATATCCCCGGATACGCCACCATCCCGCGAGAGATCCGTATGGTTCAGAACGTCGTAGTGGAAGCGATCCGACGCCAGGAAATTGCGCCGATCGTTGGCCTTGTGCAGGGTCCAGTTGTCCCGCAGCCGCTTCGGGCAGAGCACGAGAACCCGGTCATTGCGAAGTTCGTAATATTTGATGATGGCCAAGGCCTCGAAGGTCTTGCCCAGCCCAACACTGTCGGCAATGATGCATCCGCCCAATCTTTCCAGTTTGTCGATGGCTCCGATAACGCCATCCCGCTGGAACTTGAAGAGTTTCTTCCAAACCACCGTGTCGCGGATACCGGTGGCTGACTTGACGATACGTTCCTCGTCCAGCTGCTCGCCCAGGGTGTTGAACAACTGGTAGAGAATCCAATAATAAATCAGGGATGGAGCCTGCCGGTCACATAGCTCCTGGAGGTCGGTCAGAAATCTCTCCTTGGCTTCAGGGTCTGCTGGCAGGCTGCCCCACAGAGATTTGAACCATGCGCTCAACATTTCGATTTCTTGGGGATCATCGGCGCATTGGATCAAGCTGAACCGGTTTCCCGGTGTCAGACCGAGGCCATCGGTGGTGAAAGGGCAGGCTCCTGTGATGACCCTTTGCCGGGCAGATTCCGGGTGGCTGGCCACCAGAGCTGATTGGGGCAATTGGCTCGTGGCGGTGCGAAGTTCCACTTTTTGTCTGACCCAAGCCATGCATTGGCGGGCGAGAAAGTGGGTCTGAAGGCGATTGCGAAAGGAACGGTCGGCATCAGAACCCAGAAGGCCCAGATCTATACCGGTCGCCTTGGGAAAGGCAATCCTGCATCGCCCAAGACGCTCCAACAGGTCTCTGATTTCCGAAAATGCGAACAGGGAGAAGGTGGGTGAAGCGATGTCCAGCATCGATGCGGATACGAGTACCTTGCGCAGTTCATCCACCACCCGGTCACCGCCGCTGTTTCTGATCAGCCTCATTGCTCATATCTCCACTGACATTCTTGCCGTACAGAATCCGGCGACATCCTCTTTCTCACCGTGCGATGCCTTCCGAGTTCGAGAAGGCTGCATAGACATCATCACGATTAAACAGCACGATCTGCTGATGCCTTGGTTGACGAACGTTGGGGTCGATGTCCAGACCAATCCGCTTCAGGAAATAAAACAGGAACCCCTTCCGGACCGGAATCAGCATTTCTCCATTCTCCATCCCATAGTCCAACTCGATGGCCTTGCGCTGGTTTTCGGTGAGGTCCGGGTGGGGTCCAATCCGCACATCAACGACCTCGTGCCATTCCCGGT
>JADGBU010000083.1:13705-14474 GCA_015231295.1 Magnetococcales bacterium
GGCTTAGTGCCCTTGATCATGACGGATCTGAATGGCGACTCCTTCCCGGATTGCGGCCACCACTTGACGCAATCGATCCGGATCAATGGCACGCCGAGGTTGCGGCAGCACATCGTAGGCGGGAATGGCAGCCAATCAGCTTTCCTCAGCGGTGAGGATGCCGGACGACATGGACAAGAGGTTCGCCAGATAGCGATCCGAGTCCGGATTCAACAAGCGGAGCTTGAATTTGTCCGACGAGTAGTAGTGCTTGGCGCGGGTGTCATACACTAAATTGCCTGGAGCCATCTCTTGGTACCGGTTGAAGTCTGCCGATGCCTGGGGCATGGAGACACCAAACTGCTCGATCAAGTCGCGACGGTTGATCCTTCCCTCCCAGTAGAGGCGGAACTCGATGAACTCCATGCGGCGCTCCACACCCCATCTGAGGTACCTGCTGGGTTTGGAGAATTTCTTCAGAGTATCCATTAACTATTGCATGTTCCTGAAAGAGATTTTGGTTGACCATGTCACAGAATCAGTATATTTTCTATGCTAACAAAATTTGATGGAATGGTCAATAATCGACTAAGGATGCTGACATGAAATCGGAACGCAAAGTGCTTCCAAAGGCATCGATCGATCCAACCTTCTCCTTCCGGTTCCATCTCTATTGATGGTAAATTTGAAGATCTCCTACTCATTCGAGAGATTTGCCATTTACGATGGTTGACGTCGATGAGTATGGATTTCTATGATTTTTTCAGCGGATGCGGAGGGACCAGTGGTT
>JADGBU010000084.1:0-2481 GCA_015231295.1 Magnetococcales bacterium
AGGCACTCAAAGACCTATTCCTGGGAAAATGGCCGGATTTCATGCGATCCTGATATCCAAGCGCTTCCTCGACTCATCCACACAGTGAAGGGGGTGCTGAATAGTTACGTAATATCAAAGATTAAAATGAGTCGATGATATTAGACTCGTTCGAGAGTGAACTTGGTCGGAGAGAAAGGGAATATCGTTCAAACCCGGCTCCGGCACTTTCCAATTGACATCGAAAACTCGATGAGAGGGAGTATCTGAGGTGGGACAAGCGCGCAAGCGAGGGACTTTTGAACAACGTGTATCCAACCTATGGGCAGCATATGGTGTACGACCTTTGACAAGCGAGCGATTCAATGCATTCGTGGCTTGGACTCGATCCCCGATTGCCAATTTGGTAGGCAGTGAGCTTGAGTTCTTTACAAACGACTCTGAAACACTGATCGGCGTACTTGTGCTTGACCGTACTGATCGGGACTTCGGATTTGTCGTGCTTGGACGTGATGAAAAGGATAGGTTTCGGGCAACTGAAGTGGAAGTTAGTATGTCAAAGTCTGACGCTCGACATGCATTATTTAAAACCTTGCAGAGACTGACAGAGACCGGAGATAAAGTTTTCCTTCAATACGATTCTTCTGGAGACAAAGCTGGAGTTAATCTCTTTAGTCTTATAGTAAATGAAGAAAAGATGAATCCAACATTTAAGATTCTTCGCGATCATGAGTTGTGGATGCCTGCCCGTGCAATCATGTCCGAGATGATGAGGAACTTCGTTGATATTGACGGCAATTTCGTTGAACAATTTCAAACTACTGGGTTTGATTCTCGCATTTGGGAGTTATACCTTTATGCAGCGCTACTGGACTTAGGGCTCTCCATAGAGAGATCGAATTTTGCTCCTGATTTCCAGGTATCAGATGGGCTCCAGAAGGTCTTCATTGAGGCTGTAATTGCTGGTCCTTCTTCAAAGGATAATCCTCTTCCTTTGGACGGAAGGGGGAAGCCATCTCTGCGTACAGACGAGGAGATAAAGGAACTTTTGCGAACAAGAGTTCCAATCCGTTTTGGAAGCGCTCTATTCTCAAAGCTGAATCATGAACCAGCGTACTGGGAGCTTGATCACGTCAAAGGGAATCCACTGGTCTTCGCAATCGCTGATTTTCATGAAAGTCATTCCATGACGTGGACCTCTCCGGCGTTGATGGAGTACCTCTACGGAGTTACTCACGATTTCGCTACTGATTCACGAGGCAACCTAATAATTACTCCTCTCAAGGTTGCAGTTCACGAATATAAAGGCAAGAGCATTCCTTCAGGATTTTTCCTTCAAGATAAGGCGCAACACATTAGCGCCGTTCTGTTCTCATCTTCTGGGACGCTTTCTAAGTTCAATAGAATGGGGAAACTTGCAGGTTTTGGAGTTGAAAGGCATCGTATTTTCCGTTCTGGTGTCAGGCATTGCCATGAACAAAATGCTACAATACCAGTTGATTTCTTCCATGAGATTGCGCCAGGACAAGTAACTGAAAGGTGGTCCGATGGTCTATCTATGTTTCACAATCCAAATGCTCTTAATCCAATTGATCCAAAAATGTTTCCTGGCATTGCGCACCACTTTTTTAAAGATATGCAAGTTCTAAGTCTTCTACCAGAATTTCATATCTATAGTTCATTTACATTGAATTTTCTATTGACTGACGAAAAGTTGCCTGAGGAGTTTGAGCCTTCACTGACAAATTAAAAAATATATTTTATTGTCTAAGGTGGGCGGCAGTGCCACATTCGGCCACCATCCGCGCCACGGCCAGGGCCTTGGAGAGGCTCAGGTTGATGGTGTTCACCTGTTGCAGTGTCAGGGAATGTGGATCGTCCATGGTGGCGTTCCTCGATGGGGTTGGAAAAGACGCCACGACCATAATATATTCTATGAGATATCCAAGGTCATTCCCGTTCGGCTCACGCCGTAATCCCCCACCGTGCCCGCTGTTCCGGCCATTCCGCCGGGAAGGGCTTTGCCAACTCCCGCCAGGTCATGACGTCGGGCTGGCGGTCGTCCAGGATGGCCTCGATGATGTCCGGGGCGAGCAGGGTCAGCCGCAGCACCTTGGCCACGTAGGATTCATCGATCTTCTCCTGCTCGGCGATGGCCCGGATGGAGGCGACCTTGCCGCCCTCCAGCAGGCGCAACCACTTGTGCGCCTTGGCCACCAGCCGGGCCAGGGTGTCGTCCCTGGGCGGGGGCAGTTCCGCTCCTTCCGGAGCGATGATCAGCTTGCGCCCGCCGCGCCGCTTCAGTTGCAGCGGGATGGTCACCACGATGATGTCGCCGCCATTGCGTTTTTCGATATTCATGCCGCCGCCTCCGTCTGGTTGCCGATTTCGTTGAGTTCACGGGCCAGGGTGTCGAGACCCGCCGCCCGCAGGTGGACCTGCACATCCCCCTTGCTCACCTCCACCGCATCGATGAGCAGGCTGACCAGTCGCTGCTGTTCG
>JADGBU010000084.1:2546-14460 GCA_015231295.1 Magnetococcales bacterium
CCTGCTCGTTGCCGGCCTGCCAGGTCTTGACCACCATCTCCGGCGAGCGCAACAAGGTGCGTACCTGCTGGATCACCACCGCTTCGCTCTCTCTGACGGCCAGCCATCCTCCTCCGGCAGGCTTGCCATCGAGCCGGACAAACGGCCACGGGGCTTGAATCGTCGTTCCCCTTACCTCCGTTGGGCGGACGCGTCCACTTGCTTGGATGTGATGCTGCGCTTCAGCCGGAAATCTGCAACCCGGAGAGCCGTAGGAGTAATCTGGTCGTTACCGACAAGCTGACTGTGACCCTACCGCTGCAGGCCGTCTCGCTCGACTCTTGGTGTTGGCTGGGTGCCGACTTGGGCGCTCTCACCTTGGAAGCAGAGGGCGCGACAGGTCGGACTGTCGGTGGCATGGGTGCAGGTGACGCGGCGGGCGTTTTCCTGGCTCTTCCGTTGATCCACCTGCAGGGTGCTCCGAAAGTCCCCGAGCGCATGTATCCGGGTCCATAACGCAGGAGACTCGACCTGGAAGGGCATCCTTTGCTTCGAAGGGAATTTCGGCAGATTTTGAGGGTGGGTGCCAGACTTCACCAAATCTGAACTGAGCATTTTTTAGCCGTCGATTTTGGGGAGTTCAAGGGGTTCATGCAACAGCGTTTCTCACCGTTCCCGTAGGCTCTCCTGCCGAGCTTTGAGGATCGGTGAGAGCAGGTATTCGAGCACGGTACGGGCTCCGGTGTTGATCTCGGCTGTTACCGCCAAGCCAGGGGTCAGTGAGATGAGTCTGCCGTCGATGCGCATCTCTCTTTTTTCCAGGGCGATGCGCACCGGATAGACCAAACCTAGCGTTTTGTCCTCCACCGCATCCCGGGAAAGATGCTCCACCGTTCCGGCCAGGGTGCCGTATTTGGTGAAGAGAAAAGTCTCCAGTTTGATTTCGGCCCTCTGACCGGCCTTGACGAATCCCGCATCCCGGTTGAGCACCATCGCTTCTACCTCCAGGGCCGATTTTTCTGGCACGATCCACATCAACTCCTGGGCCGGGGTTACCACACCGCCTTCGGTGAAGATCTTCATCTGTTGCACGGTGCCCGCCTCGGGCGCGCGCAACTGGCCACGCTGTTTGCGAGTGCGCACTTTCTCCAACTCCTGCGACAAAGAGGCCGCTTTGCGATCCGACTCCAGGTATTGTCCCCAGAAATTTTGCCTGAAAGTAGCCTGAAGTTGTTTAGTCTTGAGAGTCAAGGTCTCCAGAGTGGCCTGGACCTCCTCCCGTTCGTGCCGCTTGACGGTCAGGGACTCCTCGGTTTCGATTCGTTTTTGTTCCAGTTCCAGAAATTCCATGCGCGGCGCGTTGCCGTCCCTGGAAAGAGTTCCTTTGGCCCGCGATCGCTCCTGGATCAAAGGAAGGATCCGTTCCAGCTTTTTGATTTCGGCTCCCACATTGCGCAAGCGCGCCTCCATCTGGCGTCGTTCACCGGCCAGCTCCTCCAACTGGGCTTGGTGCTCACCCCACTGTTTTTGTAGTTGTGAGCGGTGGCGTTCGGCGATCTCCGCCGTTACGCCATCCGGGGCGGTAAATGAACCGGACGGCTCTTTGTCCCCTTCGCCGAGGAACTTGAAACGCGCGGCTTCGCTGGTCGCATCCATCCACTCCCGGATCAGGCGTGCCTCGTCGGCGCTGACGTCGGCGGGATCCAACTCGATGAGCAGTTCTCCTTTGTGGACCGTCTGTCCCTCTTTCACCAGAATTTTTTTGATCACACCGGCCTCCAGTGGCTGAATCAGCTTCACACGACCGCCGTGGATGATGCGGCCCGAAGCGGTGGCTACCGTCTCCAGTTTGCCGAAATAGGCCCACACTACGGCAATGACGAACAGCAGCATCAGCAGTTTGGCGGTCCAGCGTCCGGTCGGGGAAGGGGGAGCTTCGGTGATCTCCAGCACTGCGGGCAGAAAAGCGGTTTCGTGGGGCAGAAGCGTCACGGTCGGGCGTTTCTTCTCGTGATGCCAAGCCAGGGCGAAGATCGACCAGTGGCGGCGTAAGGTGGCAAACATGCTCACCCCGCCTGGGCCTGGATCAGATGCAGATGGGCATATCTCCCGCCTTTGGAGAGCAGTTGCTGATGATTGCCGTCCTCCACCAGTCGGCCTTTCTCGATGGTGAGCAGTCGATCCGCCTGGCGTACCGTGGAGAGTCGATGGGCGATGATGAAAACCGTGCGATTGGCGCAGATGGTACGCATATTATTCTGGATCACGCGCTCCGACTCGTAATCCAGGGCACTGGTGGCCTCGTCCAGAATCAGGATCGCCGGATTGGAAAGCAGCGCGCGGGCGATGGCGATTCTCTGTCGCTGCCCGCCGGAGAGCCCGCCGCCACGCTCTTCCAGGACGGTATCATAACCGAAGGGAAGTTCGAGAATGAACTCATGGGCCCCGGCGAGTTGGGCGGCAAGAACGATCCGATCCATGGATGCTCCCGGATCAGTCAGTGCGATGTTATCCCGCACTGAACGGTTGAAGAGATAATTCTCCTGCAAAACCACCCCGATGCGGCGGCGCAGCCAGGCGGGATCCACCATGGCCAGATCCACGCCATCCACCAGTACTCGACCGCTCTCCGGGACGTAGAGTCGCTGAATGAGCTTGGTCAGGGTGCTCTTGCCCGATCCGGAAGGACCGACGATCCCTATCACCTGCCCGGCGGGAATCTCGAAGGAGAGCTGGCTCAAAACTTCCGGGCCGTCGTGGCGGTAGCGGAAGGTAACCCGCTCGAAACTCACCCTGCCGGTGATCGTCGGCAATGACACCTTTCCGGCCTGATTGGCGGGTCGCTCGCCGGGGGAGTTGAGCACATCCCCGAGCCGTTCCAGCGAGAGCCGGGTCTGCTGGAACTCTTGCAACAGGGAAGCCAGACGTAGAATCGGACCGCTCACCCGTCCGGCGAGCATATTGAAAGCCACCAGTTCGCCGACGCTCAAGTGTTTGTCCATCACCAGATAAGCCCCGAACCAGAGGATCAGGGCGGAGTTGAATTTGTTGATGAACTGTGCGCTTTGTCCGGCGATGTTGGCCAGATTGGAGGCCTTGAAGGCCGCCTGGACGTATGCGGCCAGTTGTTGCTCCCAATGACGGCGCATCTGAGGCTCCACTGCCAGGGACTTGATGGTCTCCATGCCGGCCACTGATTCCACCAGAAAGGCTTGGGATTCGGCACCGCGCTTGAATTTTTCATCCAGTCGCGACCGCAATACCGGGGTGACCAGCAGCGACAACGCCACATAAAAAGGAATGGAGAGCAGCACCAGCCCGGTCAGCATGGGACTGTACAGCAGCATTACGCCAATGAAAACAAAGGTAAAGAAGAAATCTACCACCACCGTCACCGCAGTGCCGGTGAGGAAGTTGCGTATGTTCTCCAACTCCCGGACCCGGGCCACCGTATCGCCAACCCGACGCACGCCGAAATAACTTAAAGGAAGCTCCAGCAGATGTGAAAACAGAGTCGCGCCCAACTCCACATCGATCCGGTTGGTGGTATGGCTGAATATATAACTGCGCAATCCGCCCAGCAGGGATTCAAATATGGAAATCACCACCAGGCCGAAGGTCAGGACATGAAGTGTTGAAAACCCTTGGTGTACCAGTACTTTGTCGATGATTATCTGAAAGAAGAGCGGCGAAATGAGGGCGAAGAGTTGCAAAAAGAACGAGGAGAGCAGCACTTCGCCCAGCAATTTTCGGTATTTTATCAGTGCCGGGATGAACCAGGTGACATCAAAATGACGCTTGTCCCCGATCAGTTGCGCCCGATGGGTGAGCAGCAGCAATTCGCCGCTCCAGACCTGGGTGAAGATCTCCTGCGTCATGGTCAGGGGGCGGGGTTCCATGGGGTCATGGAGCAGGAGTTTGTTCTCGCGAAAGGCGGCCAGCAGTACCCATCGACCATCGTTACGTCGGGCTATTGCGGGCAAAGGGGTCTTGTCCAGGCGCGCCCAGGTGGTGCGGACCATTTTGGCTCTGATCTGGAACGCTTTGGCGCATCGCAGCAGTTCAATCTCGCCCATGGGGGCGTTTGGTGGTGCAAATTGATGACGTATAGCCTCCCGATTGGTCGCCAGACCCATCAATTGCATAATGGTCATCAGACACTCCAGGCCGGTGTCCGGAGTTCTCTGCGCAGAGGTGGTTGTGGTTGTCAAGTCCGGAGGCTGATCGGTCATCGCAATCACCATAACATATGGATATAAATCATATTATTTCCAGGCACGCGCTATTTCCCAAGACTCATACAAAATTGTCAAACACACAAACATTATTTAAAATTGCCGCGTTATAACATAAATATATTTTTTTACACTTACACACATAAAAGGATTATTTTAATGAAATCAAAGAACATTTTGACACAATTTTGTTCCTGATGCAATCTAAATTCTTATAGTGTCTTGCAAGAAACCGATGCCAAAAAATTTTCCTGATTGACCAGTAAAGAATGGGATTCAAGATCTGTGATTTTTGTTACAGGCAGATAAAAAATCTAAAAATTTTCATAAGGCGTATTTTTGATGCTAATGAATATGTGGTCTGATCTGAATCAAAGAAAGCAGCTTTGGCTTGCGCAGCAATTCACGCCGCGTGCCCAACTGGTTGTCGTAGGCGGTGCTTTTCAGCGGTCCTTTTGGCCTGCATAGAAAAGCTAGAGGGGTGAAATGAAAGAATGTATAAAAATATTCATAATCATTGTTATTTCATGGCTCTCTCATGGGTGTTGACAGGTATGCTTTTGGGAGAAAAAATTCGATAAGCATATTAATGGTCTTGACATTCCTTTTTGATTGGATAAAGGTTGGCATAACATGCTGTGTGATCCGTGTGTATGCTGGAAGGGTTTGATGAGCCAGAAGGGTTGGCGAGAGGGTCTGACGATCAGAACAAGGGGTAGAAAATGCGAGAGTTCCGTTAAACGGTCGAGGAGTGGTGCCGGTGGTTGTGAATGATGTGGAAAGAAAAAGCAGCTCTGAATCTTCTGGGAAGGGCGGGCAGCATGCGCCGTCTATGCCATGGTACAGGTGTTTGTGGCATGCGGTCCGATGGTATCTGTTCGCGGCATTGGTTCTGCTGCCAATGCGAGAACTTGATTTTTATAATACAAGGGACACATCAACCGATTACCATCTTTATAAGGGTTTATTATTGTTCGGTATAATGGTTAGTGGGTTTTTTCATGTCTACAAAACACTTAAGAATCGTCATTTGTTAAACTCGTTAATATACCTTATTGTTTCGTGCTCGTGTTTTGCGACCTTATTTTTAAGGCTTGACTGGTTCTATTTTAAGCCGTTGACAGAAATGAAAATAAGAGCATATGTGTTTTCATTGTATCCGTCGTTATGTAACCACCCTTTGACAAAAAAAATGTCTGTGCCTCGAAAGGGGAAAGGCTTAGTCAAAATTGAGGTAAACTATATTACGCGCGATAAACGAATGTTTGTATGTTATATTCATGATATAACATATTGGCTATCAGGAGCTTATAATCTTGAGAAAATAGTATTTGACTATGATGATGATTTGGCGCGACCTGTTCGGTTTTGGCCACAAGAGAAGAAAAATATTTTAGGTGTTGAAAGTAAGGACCGTTGCGAAGAGGACAAGGTGACGCATTTGTATGATCACATCTATTGGATTTCCAGGAGAGAGCCATGTCAATGATTGAAGCTGAATTTTGTGTTCGAGAAAATGTTTATGGTTGTAATATAGTGCTTATTCCTGCCGGGTTGTTGCGCGATTCAGATGGCAATTTGATGCTTCAGTGATAGTGGGTTGAAATGAAAGAATATATAAAAATTTTCATAATCATGGCCATTTCATGGCTCTCTCCGGGATCTGGACAGATATGTTTCGGAAGAGTCCGGTTGGGGTTGGTTATGAGTTTTTTATATCTTGCTTGCGGCTTTGTTATGCTCAAGATATCCGAGTACGGGGATGTGCGGATGGTGTTCGCCTACGCCTTTTTGCTTTATCCAAGCACATCGCTTTATCTTTTATTTGCCGCATCGAAATCCACCCGCTTTATAATCACTGTCGTTTCACCACTGCATGCTTATCTCGTTTGGCGAAAACAGCCCGTTATTCCGCAATGGCGGGTGGGCAGGGTCGTTGCGCTGCTTTTTGTCCTGTTCGTTCCGCACGTGGTCGGCTATTTCATTTGGCGGCAAGAAGCACCAAAGATAATGAGCAAGCATTATGATGTCACTATAGGAGGTGTTGCCTATCGGATCCCTAAGAGTTATGTTGCAAGCATTTCTTTTAAATCTCCTGGTATTGTCGAGCATGTGTCTATCGAATTTTCGTACCCGGATATGGAACCACTCACGAAGATGTCCGCCGAGGAAAGAAATAAGCCAGGATTTGGCAGAAAGGTCAGGTTGCTTGTGCAGACCTATGATAAATATCCAAATATTGAAAAAATATTAAAAAATATGCACAACGCTGGCATGGCCAGTCGTAGTGAAATTGACTATTCCGTGGATGGTCTGCAAAACTTACCTCCAATCAAGCCGCTACGGGATGATGATGATCGGTATGTGTTAATCCGTAATTCGTTGCCAGTCATGATCTTATCATGTGTCAGACCTAAAGAAGGTATAAATCCAGCTTGTCAAATTGATGTCTCTATCCATCCAAATATTTCTGTCGAAGGTTTTTTTTGCGCGGAAACATCTTGAAGAAATTGAGATATTGAATCAATCTCTTAATGAATTGTTTGATGGCTTCAAAATGCAAGCAAGCAATGTCTCTGAACGCAATACTTCCACCTTGTCTCGTAATGGAGGGTCTCATGGCAATCAATGAAATTTTCAATAAGGATACGTTCGAGCGTGCCAGACTGTTGAATGAAGAAAGCAGCTTTGGCTTGCGCAGCAATTCGCGCCGCGTGCCCAACTGGCCGCCGTAGGCGGTGCTTTTCAGCGGTCCTTTTGACCTGCATAGAAAAGCTAGAGGGGTGAAATGAAAGAATGTATAAAAATATTCATAATCATTGTTATTTCATGGCTCTCTCATGGGTGTTGACAGGTATGCTTTTGGGAGAAAAAATTCGATAAGCATATTAATGGTCTTGACATTCCTTTTTGATTGGATAAAGGTTGGCATAACATGCTGTGTGATCCGTGTGTATGCTGGAAGGGTTTGATGAGCCAGAAGGGTTGGCGAGAGGGTCTGACGATCAGAACAAGGGGTAGAAAATGCGAGAGTTCCGTTAAACGGTCGAGGAGTGGTGCCGGTGGTTGTGAATGATGTGGAAAGAAAAAGCAGCTCTGAATCTTCTGGGAAGGGCGGGCAGCATGCGCCGTCTATGCCATGGTACAGGTGTTTGTGGCATGCGGTCCGATGGTATCTGTTCGCGGCATTGGTTCTGCTGCCAATGCGAGAACTTGATTTTTATAATACAAGGGACACATCAACCGATTACCATCTTTATAAGGGTTTATTATTGTTCGGTATAATGGTTAGTGGGTTTTTTCATGTCTACAAAACACTTAAGAATCGTCATTTGTTAAACTCGTTAATATACCTTATTGTTTCGTGCTCGTGTTTTGCGACCTTATTTTTAAGGCTTGACTGGTTCTATTTTAAGCCGTTGACAGAAATGAAAATAAGAGCATATGTGTTTTCATTGTATCCGTCGTTATGTAACCACCCTTTGACAAAAAAAATGTCTGTGCCTCGAAAGGGGAAAGGCTTAGTCAAAATTGAGGTAAACTATATTACGCGCGATAAACGAATGTTTGTATGTTATATTCATGATATAACATATTGGCTATCAGGAGCTTATAATCTTGAGAAAATAGTATTTGACTATGATGATGATTTGGCGCGACCTGTTCGGTTTTGGCCACAAGAGAAAAAAGATATTTTAGGTGTTGAAAGTAAGGATCGTTGCGAAGATGACAAGGTGACGCATTTGTATGGTCATATCTATTGGGTTTCCAGGAGAGAACCATGTCGATGATTGAGGCTGAATTTTATGTTCGGAAACACAATGATACTGATGGTGAACCAATATTTGTTCCTGCCAAGTTGTTGCGCGGTTTAGATGGCAATGTGATCAGAAACCCGAATTCGCGAAAGAATCTTATCAATATAAGAAATGATCAATATTTTGACAGAAACGGCGTCCCATTGGATCCTGAGGCTGTCAATCCGAGCGGTGATTACTACGGATATGTTGCTCCTGTTGATTATGATTTGCATAGTGCGCAACTTTTTGCTGGTCTGGTGAAAGGGATTTCTGACGGGTTGGGGGACGCTGCCGGGCTTGCTCTTATGGCCAGAGCTTTCAAGCAAGGAGCTTGGCAAGATTTACAAAGAAATCATACGGATGTGAACGGAAAGAAGGATGATGTGTCTGTTCCCATGTTTCAAGATGTTGCCTCTTTTCATCTTGGGGCGGTGGCGCAAATGGCTGGTATTGGAACAGGTTTTACGCAGGCAATGGGGACTCTCTATGCAGCACTTTTTGGAAATCTTGATGCGTCATCAAGAAACAATGAGTCCATTGCTTCTGGGGCAAAATATGTCGCGAATGAAGGATTGACAGCAGAAGGTTGCGGAGTGGGTGAGAGCGGGATTTGGGGCTGTATTGGTAGCGGGAGCGGTGGTGGAGAGAGCGGAAGCGGGATCGGGATCGGGATCGGCAACGGCGGAAGCAGTGGAGGATCTTCTGGCGGGTTGCCCGGCTGGATTGATGATCTTCTGGACGGCATTGGGCTTGGAGAGCGGAAGATCTCTCCGCTGGTGCTGGATCTGGATGGGGACGGGATCGAGTTGACAGGTCTTTTTGATACTCCGGCCTTTTTCGACATCGATGGAGACCGGTTTGCGGAAAAGGTGGGCTGGGTGGCGGGTGATGATGCGTTGCTGGTGCGGGATCTGAACGGCAATGGGCGGATTGATGACATCCATGAGCTGTTCGGGAGCGAAGCCTCGCTGACGCAGGCGCAGATTGATGCGATTGTGCCTGGCGCGCCATCGGCGAGCAATCCGTATCGATTCGCGCCGGGCTTTCAGAAGCTCGCTGAGCTGGATGGGAATCATGACGGCGTGGTGGATGGCGAAGATGCCGCATTTGCCGAGTTGCGTCTATGGCGGGACGTGGATCAAAACGGGGTAGCTGGCGTCGGCGAAATGCAGGATCTGGGGAGTGCCGGAGTCGCCTCCCTGGGGACATCGTTTCTGCTGAGCAATCAGAAGATTGCCGGCAACACGGTCACGGCGATCTCTTCGTTCACCCACGCCGATGGCGGTACGGGCGCGTTGGGAGATGTCTATTTTCAGTATGACAACACCCTGACGCAATTTCGGGCGGATTACACCCCGGACGTCGAGTCGTTGTTCATGCCGATCCTGAGAGGCTACGGCAACATGCCGCTGTTGCCGGTGGCGACAAGTCTGGATCCGGTGCTGAAAGAGCAGGTGAAAGAGTTGTCCGCCATGGATATGAACCAATTCGTCGTGGCCCGTCCCAAGGTGGAGGCCATGCTGTGGCGCTGGGCCGACAAGGATGGTGTGGCACCCAACAGCCGGGGCACCTACATTGACGCCCGCGTTCTCACGACCCTGGAAGTGTTGATCGGGCGACCGATCAGCCAATCGGGATCCAGCAATCCGGGTTTTCAGGCGGCGGAGCAGTTCATGTTGGTGTGGAACAACCTGGTGGATGGTTACACCACGCGCATGCTGGTGCAACTGCCGCTTTTTGGGGGGGATACTCCGGTTCGATACGATCTGGCCAGCGACCGGATCACGGTCGAGGGCGGGTTGAACGGTCTGCTTGCCAACATGGTGCGGAACGCTCCGCAAGGGGAGGAGTCCGGGCGGGAGTACTGTTATCGTTACCTGTTGCTGGCGCATTCGTTTCTTGCCGAGATGAAGCTGACCCATGCGGATGTGGTCACAGCCTTGAACGAGGTGCTGCCCGGCACCCGATTCGCGGGTATGGAGGCGGATTTCGCCGTGATGAGAAGCTATGGAACGGCACTGGATGATACGCTGAGTGCCTATAGCCTTGGAGGAGTGGTCTTTGGCTACGAGGGCAACGACGTTTTGACCGGCAGCAGCGTCAACGACCAACTGTTCGGTGACGAGGGCAACGACGTTCTGGATGGGGGCGCGGGTCTGGACACGCTGGATGGCGGCGCGGGAGACGATATTCTGGGAGGGGAATTCGGATCCGTCGATTACGGCAACTATACCGTCGTGGACAGCGTTTATCGCGGTAACAATTACCACGGGGGCACGGGAAACGATCTGCTTCGGGGAACGAAATACGCGGATCGTTATTACTTCGATCGCGGCGATGGTCAGGATGTGATCGTGGAGAACGGCTTCACTTGGCACAAAGACCGCATCGAACTGGGCGTCGGGATTCTGCCTTCTGCGGTGACGCTGCTGCGTACCGGCAACGATCTGGTGTTGGATCTGGGGGAAGGGGAGCGCATCACGGTGAAAGACCGTTTTGCGAACACCTCCTACAAGGTGGAGGAGTTGGCCTTCGCGGATGGCACGGTGTGGAACCTGGATGCCATGGGGGTGCTGGTGATGGGCACGGCGGGGGACGATACGCTGACTGGTGCGGATGGCGCGGATTTCATCCAGGCCTATGGTGGCGATGATACCATCAGTGCTGGCAGCGGCAACGATCATTGTGATGGAGGAGAGGGCAACGACGTGCTGGATGGCGGCTCTGGCCTGGATCTGCTGGAGGGGGGTGCCGGGGATGACACCCTGGGAGGGGCGTACAGTTCCACAGATTACAACGGCTCGACCTTGGTGAGCGGGGTCTATCGCGGCAACGACTATCGTGGCGGGACCGGCAACGATCTGTTGCGCGGTACGGCGCATGCGGATCGCTATTACTTCGAGCGCGGCGACGGCCAGGATATCATCGCGGAAAATAGTTTTGGAATCTATGATGAGCTGTATTTCGGTGTAGGCGTCGAAATGGCGGATTTGAGTTTCGCAAACAACGGCGTTGATATGATCCTGCGTACCGGCGTCGAGGGGGAGGGAATCACGTTTGCCAACTGGATGATGAGCAATGCGTATCGCGTCGAGGGGATCACTTTCGCGGATGGCACGCGCTTGAGCTACGAGCATTTGCTGGAGCGTACCAAGATTGTTTCGGGAAGTGCCTCCGGGGATCTTCTGATGGGCTTGGGTGAGTATGATGCCCTGTTTGGCCTGGAGGGGGACGATACCCTGGGTGGGGGGGGCAGCAGTGCGGACTGGAACGGTTACACAACGATTGGCGGCATCAATCGGGGCAACGACTATCACGGCGGAGCGGGGGACGATCTGTTGCGCGGCACGGCGTATGTGGATCGTTATTACTTCGATCGCGGCGACGGCCAGGATGTGATCGTGGAGAACGGCTCCACTTCGCACAAAGACCGCATCGAGCTGGGCACCGGGATCTTGCCTGCTGCGGTGACGCTGCTGCGTACCGGCAACGATCTGGTGTTGGATCTGGGGGAAGGGGAGCGCATCACGGTGAAAGACCGTTTTGCGAACACCTCCTACAAGGTGGAGGAGTTGGCCTTCGCGGATGGCACGGTGTGGAACCTGGATGCCATGGGGGTGCTGGTGATGGGCACGGCGGGGGACGATACGCTGACTGGTGCGGATGGCGCGGATTTCATCCAGGCCTATGGTGGCGATGATACCATCAGTGCTGGCAGCGGCAACGATCATTGTGATGGAGGAGAGGGCAACGACGTGCTGGATGGTGGCTCCGGCCTGGATCTGCTGGAGGGAGGAGAGGGCAACGACGTGCTGGATGGTGGCTCCGGCCTGGATCTGCTGGAGGGAGGAGAGGGCAACGACGTGCTGGATGGTGGCTCCGGCCTGGATCTGCTGGAGG
>JADGBU010000085.1:0-9495 GCA_015231295.1 Magnetococcales bacterium
CACCCGCTTGAGGTGCTTGGGGAAGGGAATGGCGTCGAGCATCTTGATGGTGGCCGAAACGTGATTGTTGATGATCTGCCGCTCTTCCGGCGTGATGGTGCCTCGGGGAATGTTGAGATTGTAGACTTCGTTATCGGTGAGAAAGGGTTTTTCCTCTCCGTTGGTATCGATCCAGCGACGCCTGGAGATGGCCCGGATCCGATCCTGACGTTGCGGTGACATGAACTCTCCGCCGATATTGGTTTCCCGCACGAACTCCCGATCGGCGTCGATGCGGGTCAACTCTCGTTGAAATTCCGCCTCCAATCCGGCGAGACGCTCCGGATCGGCGCCCTGTTCCAGGGCGGTCAATTTTTGCTTGAGATAATCGATCTCCATATCCCGCTTGAGCACCTCGAAACGGGTGTCGATCAGATGGATCCGGTCGAAAATGGTTTCGAGTTTGGTGCCTTTATCCACCACCTCGGTGGGCGTGACCACCTTGCCGCAGTCGTGCAGCCAGGAGGCGATCTTGAGTTCGTACATCTCCTCGTCGGAGAGATGAATCGCGCTCAACGGGCCGTCCTCGGTATCGCTGACCGCCTTGCCGAGCATTTCCGCCAGCACCGGCACCCGGTGACAGTGACCCCCGGTATAGGGGGATTTGTCGTCGATGGCGGAGGCGATCGACTGGATGAACGATTCGAACAACGCCTTGAGATCGGCGATCAGTTTCTGGTTGGTGAGGGCGATGGCCGCCTGGGAGGCCAAGGATTCGGCGAGCTTCTGATACTGCTCGGAAAAGGCGACGATCTCCTGAGTCTGGACATCTTTGGCGTTGATGAGTTGCAAGACGCCGATGATTTCGTTTTCGTGATTCTTCAGCGGCACCGTGAGAAAGGATTTGGAGCGGTAATGGGTACGCTGATCGAAGGCGCGGGTGCCGGAAAAGTCGAAACCTTCGGCCTCGTAGGCATCGGGAATGTTCACCGTCGTCTGTTTGAGGGCCGAGAAGGCGGCGATCATCTGGAGATTGGGCTCCCCGTCTTTGTAGAGGGGCAACTCCGGAAAATTGATGGGAATTCCGGTCGTTCCCCCCATGGCGATACCCAGGGAGTCGGTGCGCAGGATTTCGAATTTGAGGGTATGACGTTCCGTGACGCTGTACATGGTGCCAGCATCGGCGTTGGTCAACTCTTTGGCACCGAGCAGGATAATCTCCAACAAGCGATTGACGTTCCGTTCCGCCGACAAGGCGATGCCGATGTCGTTGAGACGTTCGATTCTTCGCAGAATGTCGGTGGCTGCGTCGCTACTGGCCGCATGGAGAGGCTGTTGATCCATGGTGACTCCTCAAAGATAAGACCGATTGAAGCGAATTCCCGCCATTGGCTATGCGAAGTATATACCACGTCAATGGATTTTGCACATGATTTAGTCGAGAAAAACCCGCAAGGGAACCTGACGATCCCTTTTCATCACGCTTTTCTCCCGCATTTGTGAAACGCAGGCCATGATTACTTGCAGCATCAAAGCCGATATTTTTCAATGGATTCTCCTGGAAAAGTTTGGATTTCCTCCTTGACTTTTCCAGCGCATCCCGTTAAACGTCGCCACACGGAAAATTGCTTGGATTGCCAGATTTTCTCCTTATTGGTTGTACAATTCTTTTCAAAAAGAGGGGACCATGAACCTGCGGATGCGAACGAAGTTCATCATCATCATGATGATGCCAATCCTTGGATTGCTGCTGATCGGCGGCGGCACCATCCTCGAAAAACAGAATTTTGCCGGACAGATGGCCACCATGGAATCTTTGGGTGCCCTGTCGGTACGCATCGGAGCCCTGGTGCATGAGTTGCAAAAAGAACGAGGCATGTCATCGGGATACATCGGCAGCAAGGGGGAAAAATTCAAGACCGAACTGCCCAAACAACGCCAGGGGGAGAGCGATGTCAAACGGACCGCTCTGCAGGAGTTTCTGACCGGATTCGATCGGGAACGCCATGGGGATGCCTTCAAGACGAAACTCGCCGAAGCTTTGAAACGACTGGAGGGGATTCAGGCCATCCGGGAACGGGTGGATGCCTTGACCATTCCCGCTCTGGAGGCTCTCGGGTATTACACCGGCACCATTCAGGGATTGCTGGAGGTGGTCGGTGGCGTGAACGGTCTGGCCGCCGATGTGGAAATGGCCAATCGCTCCACGGCTTATGTCAATCTGCTGCTGGCCAAGGAGCGCATGGGACTGGAACGCGCCACCCTGACCAACACCTTCGCCCGTGATGGCTTCGCGCCGGGCATCTTGCAAAAATTCGGTCAATTGATGGGGGGGCAGGAGAGTCATTTACAGGTTTTTCTCGCCAACGCATCGAGCGCGGATGTGGCGATCTATCAGGAGAAGGTGAAGGGCAGGGCGGTGGAAGAGGTGGATCGCATGCGTCAGATCGCCTTCGACAAGGCAGGCTCGGGAGGATTCGGCGTGGAACCCGCCTACTGGTTCGCCACGATCACGCAAAAGATCGATCTGGTGAAACAGGTGGAAGATGCGGTCGCCGACCGACTGATGACCCGAGCCCGCGAATTGAGGGAAGAGGCCCATCATACCCTGCTGGCGATGATCGGAGGCGTGTTGCTGATTCTGGTCGTGTCCAACCTGCTCAGCGTCAAATACACCCGACAGATTCTCAAGCAGCTCGGCTGCGACATGGCCGATCTGGAAGATGTGATGAAAATCGGTCAGCAGGTGGCCCGAGGGGATTTGACGGTCCGTTTCACCGCCTGCAATACCGGATTGGGCATCTACGGCGCGTTGCATACCATGGTGGACAATCTGCGGGATACCGTTGGGGTGATTCGTCACATTTCCGGGCTGGTGGTGACCAGCAGCGACGTGGTGAGCGGTGAATCGGAAAAATTGGCCCATGGCTCCCAGGCTCAGGCGGCGAGCATCGCCACCACCTCCCGGACCATGGAATCGATCTCCGACAACATCTCCCGCAACACCGACAACGCCCGCGCCACCGGATCGCTGGCCATCCGTGCCGCCCAGGAGGCCGAAGCCGGTGGCAAAGCCGTGGCCCAGGCGGTCTCCGCCATGAGAGAAATCGCGGGTCGAATCGGCATCATCGAAGAGATTGCCCGTCAGACCAATCTGCTGGCTCTGAATGCCGCCATCGAGGCGGCTCGGGCCGGTGAGCACGGCAAGGGTTTCGCCGTGGTGGCCGCCGAGGTCAGAAAATTGGCCGAACGCTCCCAAACCGCTGCCGGAGAGATTAACCGGCTCTCCATCGACTCGGTGGGCGTCGCCGAGGAGGCGGGCGGCATCATTGCGCGACTCGTTCCCCAGATTCAGAAAACCGCCGGATTGGTGCAAGAGATCGCGGCGGCCTCCGAGGAGCAGAATCGAGGTGCTGGTGCAGTCTCCCAGGCGATCCAGGAGTTGGACCAGATGATTCAGCAGGTTCTGGAGTCGGCGGACCGAATGAACGATATGGCCGCCGAAATGAGCGGACACGCGGGAGATCTCGTTGAAAAGATGACCTTCTTTACCTTGGAAGAGGAGACCGGCATCACGCGGATCGATTGACAACCGCCTCAGAACCAACTCGAAGGGTGAAACAAACGATGCCAACCCTTGGGTTTGCGTCGCTGCCAGAGGCTGGCCACCAGGAATTGAAACCGATTCGCACTCGTGGCGATATCGGTCAATTCGGTCAAGAACTGATTCTGACGCCGATATCCATCGGTCCAGCTTTGGATCCGATCCTGGTAGGCCTGCATGCCACCAGCAAGGCTGATGAGCGTGAACGGGGTGCGTCGATTTTTTCGGAGGAAGAGATCGACCGCTTCCCGGCTGGTATTTCCGGTGTCGCAGACCAGCAGCACCGGCATTCCGACCTGAAACCGAACCCCGAGCATGTCCTGCACCCAGTCGGCTTCCTCGAAGAAGATATCGGCATGAAAGCCGGTGGGCAGGGATCCGGGAATGGCGTGTTGATACGCGCCGCGCAAATCGACGATGCGAAATCGCTTGCCCTGGGCCACATCCCGCAAAAAATCTTCCACGGAGAGAGATCGTTTCATGGGTGCCGTAAAAGTCGCATAATGAATATTATGTTAAATTCTATCCGGATCCATTTTTAAATAACGTGACTCAGGAATCCATTTACGCAACCATAAGCCGATTTTTGACCGGAAGGCAATGAAAAATAGTGGGAATGCGTGATCCGGAAGCTTGCCGGATGCGGTGAAACTGTTAAAATGATTCCATAGATCACCATCAGCTCTTGGATCGGTTCATCATGCGTCGCATTCTCGTTACCAGTGCCCTGCCTTACGCCAACGGACAAATCCATCTGGGACATCTCGTCGAGACCATTCAAACCGATATCTGGGTTCGATTCCAGAAGCTGAAAGGTCACGAATGTCTCTATTTCTGCGCCGACGATACCCATGGCACCCCGATCATGATCCGGGCGCGTCAGGAAGGCATCACCCCGGAAACCCTGGTGGAACGCATGCATGCGGAGCACCTGAGCGATTTCAACGGGTTTCACATCGGTTTCGACAACTATTACACCACCAACAGCCCGGAAAACCGACTGCTCTCCGAAGAGGTCTACCTGAAAAATCGCGAAGCGGGTCACATTCGGGTCAGCACGGTCCGTCAGGCCTATTGCGATCACGACGGCATGTTTCTGCCGGATCGCTTCATCCGGGGCACCTGTCCCGCGTGCGGGGCCGAGGATCAATACGGCGACGCCTGCGAACACTGCTCGGGCAGCCACAATCCCCTGGATCTGAAAAATCCCCGCTGCTCTTTGTGCGGCAATCCTCCGGTGGAACGGGAGTCGGAACACTTTTTCTTTCGCTTGACCCAGTTTGAAGCCTTTCTCAAGGAGTGGATCCGCTCCGGGGCGTTGCAGCCGGAAATGGCCAACAAGCTCGACGAGTGGTTCACCGCCGGTCTGCAGGATTGGGACATCTCGCGGGATGGCCCCTATTTCGGCTTTGAAATTCCCGACGCGCCCGGTAAATATTTCTACGTATGGCTGGATGCCCCGATCGGTTACATGGCCTCCTGCTGGGAGTGGTGCAAGCGGCATGGACGGGATTTCGACGCCATCTGGCGGCGGGATGATCAGATGGAGGTTTATCACTTCATCGGCAAGGATATTCTCTATTTTCACACGCTGTTCTGGCCCGCCACCCTGCGGGGGGCCGGATTCCGCACCCCGACGGCGGTGTTCACGCATGGCTTCCTGACCGTCAACGGTCAAAAAATGTCCAAATCCCGAGGCACCTTCATCACCGCCCGCCGCTATCTCGACCTGCTGAACCCGGAATATCTGCGCTATTACTACGCCGCCAAACTGACCGCGCGGGTGGATGATCTCGATCTGAACCTGGATGATTTCATTCTGCGGGTCAACAGCGATCTGGTGGGCAAGGTGGTCAACATCGCCTCCCGATCCGCCGGATTCATCCAGAAACGGTTCGCGGGCCGCCTCGCCGACCGCTATCCCGACGACGACGGCTTGCACGCCCAGTGCGTGGCCGCCGGAGAGGAGATCGCCACCTTCTACGAAGAGCGCGACTACTCCAAGGCGATGCGAGGCATCATGATCCTGGCCGATGCCGCCAATCGCTATGTGGAAGCCAAAGCCCCCTGGAGCCTCGCCAAGGATCCGGAACGCACCGCCGAACTCCACGATACCTGTACCGTGGCCATCAACATTTTCCGGATTCTCATGATCTATCTGGAACCGGTGCTGCCGCAACTGGCGCAGCGGTGTCGGGAGTTCCTGCAAGTGCCGCCGTTCACCTGGGAATCCCGCCTCACCCCGCTGAGCGGTCAGACCATCCGGGAGTTCACCCACATGATGGCGCGGGTCGATCCCAAAAAGGTCGAAGAGTTGGTGGAGACCATCCACCCGATTCCGCCAGCCGCGCCGCCCCAAAAGGCGACCCAATCGACTCCGAAAACCACCCGATCCCCCGACCCCCTGCCCGCTTCGACCCCTCCTTTGGAGGAACCCCTCGATATCGAAACCTTTTCTCAGGTCGATCTGCGGGTGGCGAAAATCCTCGCCGCCGAACCGGTGGAAGGCGCGGACAAACTGCTGCGCCTCACCCTCGATCTGGGAGAGTTGGGACAACGCACCGTTTTCGCCGGCATTCGTGCGGCCTATCCACCAGAAACGCTCCCGGGTCGCTTGACCGTCCTGGTCGCCAACCTCAAACCGCGCAAGATGCGCTTCGGACTCTCCGAAGGAATGGTGCTGGCGGCGGGACCAGGAGGCGCGGAGCTCTTTTTGTTATCACCCGACCTCGGGGCCACCCCCGGCATGCGTATTCGCTAGATTAACGAAAGGCAGACAACCCTCATGGATACTCAGCCTAAAAAAGTGCTTCTGCTGACCGACTCCGGCACGGTCAATCAAATGCTCAAGGGAACCTTGCACAGTCATGGTTACGCCGTGACCATGATCCAATCCGGGGCCGCCCAATTTTTTCAGACCATCGTCGAGTTTCAGCCCGACATCATTTTTCTGCGTACCGAACTGACCCATGCCAACGGCCTGGAGGTGTGCGATCGCATCAAGCAGGAACCGACTCTGTCCACGACCCGAGTGGTCTTTCTCTCCTCCAACCCCAAGGTGCGGGAACAGGCGATCGAACACAAGGCCGATCGCTTTCTGACCATGCCCTTCTCTCCCGCCGATGTGGTCGAAACCGCAGCGGTCCTGTCGGTGGTCAAGCCGGTGATCCTCTATGTGGATGACAGCGACCTGATGCATCGTACCGTGGTGCCGCCCCTCAAGGAAGAGGGCTACGAGGTGATCGAAGCCTGGGATGGTCGCGAAGCCACCGAAATCATCGATGAACGCAATGGGCGCATCGACATGATCCTCTCCGACGTGGAGATGCCGGTCATGGATGGCATCGCCTTGTGCAAGAACATTCGCGCCTCCCGCACCGAAGACATTCCGTTCATGCTGCTGACCTCCCTCGATACCGCCGAGGCGGTCGAACGGGGATTCGGGGCCGGAGCCGACGACTACATCACCAAGCCGGTGCTGGTTCAGGAGATGCTCTCCCGAATCAAACGACTGCTCAAGAGCGGACGGCAGGAGGCCGCGCGTCCGGAACGGATCCTGATCGTGGACGACTCGCCGGTGATCCGGGGCATGATGCTGACCGCCTTGCGCTCGCACGGTTTCCAGGCCGACTCGGTGGAACATGGGGTGGCCGCGATGGCCAAGCTGCGTGAGCATCGCTATCACCTGATGGTCTCCGATTACGACATGCCCCACATGAACGGTCTGGAGTTGTGCATGAAAGTCCGTCAGGAGCCCTCGCCCTGGCAGCAGATGCCGATCATCTTCGTGACCGCGCGGGATGCCAAGGCCGATGAGGTGCGGGTCAAATCCCTGGGGGTTCAGGCATTCATCACCAAACCGTTCAACGCCGATCGCTTCCTCGCCGAGACCGAACGGGTGTTGTCGGAACTCCATCTGCAGCGGCACAACCGCATGCTGGCCTACTATTTCGCCGATCAGACCGCCAAAGGGGATGAGGCGCTGGCCAGCGATCAGTTCCGCACGGTGCTGAGTGTGGGGCTTTCCGAATTTCGCGCCCTCTCCAAGCGACTGGATGTCAAGGCTCTGATCACCCTGCTGAATCACTATTTCTCGACTCTTCAGGAGGTGTTGGATCGCTGCGACGTGCTGGTGGACCGGACCCAGGAGGAGCATCTGTTCGTCTCCTTCGGCAATCAGGACAAGGGCGCGATGCAGGCGATCGAATGCGCCCGGGCCCTCCACAAAGCCCTGCCCGAACTGAAACGCCGCTCCGGCCATGACGACATTCAATTCCAGACCGGCATTCACTCCGGTCCGTTGATGATCGGGGTTCTGGATACCCTCTCCAGCCGGGAGCGGAGCATCACCCTGATCGGGGAAAGCGTGGAGTTGGCGCGTCGGGTTCAGGAGGTGGCGCCTGCCGGGGATGTGGTTCTTTCCGAAACCACCTTCGCACTGGTGCAGTCCCTGGTGAAAACGCAACCGATGGGCTATGTCAAGACTCAGGAAGGGGCCATGCGCGCCTTTCAGGTGGTGGGCTGAACCCAGACGCAAGGATTACCGATCGGGGTCCAGGGGCCATTGGCCCCTGGCGGGGTTCCAGGGGGCGGAGCCCCTGGGATGCTCGCAACCGACCCGATCAGAATCCGATGCGGCGCAAGAAAAACTGAAAGATCCGCTGGATCGTCATCATGATGGCATTTCGTCCCGTGGGGCTCAAATTGATCTGAATGTTGCGTTTTTTGAGCAAATAGCGCGTCACGAAACCGACGGCGATCGAGATGAACAAAATTCTGAGCATGCCTCTGTCTCCTGCTTGAAAAAGATCGGGATCAGGCGAAAACGTCCGGATCTCCGGCTCCGGCGCGCAGCACCTGCGGGGTCGGTCCGGTCAGATCGACCACGGTGGAAGGAGAGGCGGGCAACTCCCCGGCATCGATGACCAGATCCACCAGATGATCGGTGCGGGTATGAATCACATAGGGATCGCTGAGAATTTCCGTCTCTCCCGCAAAGCGCATCGAGGTGGAGAGCAACGGCTCTCCCAGACTCTTGAGCAGCTCCAGACAGATGGGATGATCCGGGATTCTCAGACCGATGGTCTTGCGCTTGGGCAGGATGGTCTTGGGAACCTCCCGCGTGGCGTCGAGAATGAATGTATAGGGACCGGGCAGAAACCGTTTCAGCAGCCGGTAGGTGGCGTTGTCCACGCGGGCGTAGCGGGCGATATCCGACAGATCCGATACCAGGATCGACAGTTGATGAGAACTGGCCAACTGCTTGATCCGCATGATCCGCTCCACCCCCTTGCGGCTGGAGAGTCCACATCCCAGACCGTAGGTGGTATCCGTGGGATAGACGATGATCCCCCCTTCCCGCAACACATCGGCGACCTGAGAAATAAGGCGTGGCTGTGGATTCTTGGGATGAATATTGATAAATTGCGCCATGGTGCGCGGACCTCGTGGTGGTTCGACCGTTTTTTCCTGTTCATTGCAACCGACTTCGCGCCATTATTCACCACATCGAACCCGTTGACAATCCATCTTGCGTCGAGCCCCAAGCCCAAAGTCCGGAGAGTGCCATGCCCGCCTATCGTTCCCGAGTTTCCACCCATGGTCGCAACATGGCCGGTGCCCGTGCCCTGTGGCGCGCCACCGGCGTCAGCGAGGCGGAGTTTGGCCGCCCGATCATCGCGGTCGCCAACTCCTACACCCAATTCGTTCCCGGCCATGTCCACCTGAAGAATCTCGGGGATCTGGTGGCCGGAGAGATCCGGGCCGCTGGTGGAATCCCGAGAGAGTTCAATACCATCGCCATCGATGACGGCATCGCCATGGGTCACGGGGGCATGCTCTACTCCCTGCCCTCCCGCGAGATCATCGCCGACAGCGTTGAATACATGGTCAACGCCCACGCCGCCGACGCC
>JADGBU010000085.1:9518-11856 GCA_015231295.1 Magnetococcales bacterium
CAAGATCACCCCCGGCATGTTCATGGCCGCCATGCGTCTGAACATTCCGGCGGTTTTCGTCTCCGGCGGACCCATGGAAGCGGGCAAGGCCACCCTGGAAAATGGCTCGATCAAAAAGCTCGACCTCATCGACTCGATGATCGCCGCCGGCAACAGCGCGATTTCGGATGGGGATCTGACCACCATCGAGCGTTCCGCCTGTCCCACCTGCGGCTCGTGCGCCGGACTCTTCACCGCCAACTCCATGAACTGTCTGATGGAGTCGCTGGGTCTGGCCCTGCCCGGCAACGGCACCCTGCTGGCCACCCACTCGGATCGCAAGCAGCTTTTTCTCGAAGCCGGACGCCTGATCGTCTCGTTGTGTCACCGCTACTACGAACAGGACGATCATTCGGTGCTGCCCCGCTCCATCGCCACCTTCCAGGCCTTCGAGAACGCCATGTCCCTGGATATCGCCATGGGCGGATCCACCAACACCGTGCTGCATCTGCTGGCGGCGGCGCGTGAAGGGGGGGTGCCCTTCACCATGGACGACATCGATCGACTCTCGCGACGGGTGCCCTGTCTGTGCAAGGTGGCCCCCTCCACGGATCGCTATCATATCGAGGATGTCCACCGCGCCGGAGGGATTCCCGCCATCCTCGGCGAGTTGCAACGCGCCGGACTGCTGCACTCCGCCTGCCCCACGGTTCACACCTCCACGCTGGGCGCGTCCCTGGCGCGGGAGGATATCGTCTCCCCGACCGCCTCCGACGCGGCGAAAAAACGGCATCTCGCCGCCCCCGGTGGACGTATCACCACCGAACCGTTCGCCCAGTCGGCCCGTTGGGTCGATCTCGATACCGATCGCGCCCAGGGGTGCATCCGCAATCTGGAACACGCCTACTCCAAAGATGGCGGACTGGCGGTGCTGTTCGGCAATCTGGCGCAGGAAGGGTGTATCGTCAAGACCGCCGGCGTGGATGAGTCGATCTGGAAATTTTCCGGCCCGGCCCGTCTGTTTCACAGCCAGGAGAGTGCCTGCGAGGCGATTCTCGGAGATCGCATCCTGCCGGGCGATGTGGTGATCATCCGCTACGAAGGCCCCAGAGGGGGACCGGGCATGCAAGAGATGCTCTATCCGACCAGCTTTCTCAAATCCAAGGGATTGGGCAAACTCTGCGCCCTGATCACCGATGGACGCTTTTCCGGGGGCACCTCCGGCCTCTCCATCGGCCACGTCTCCCCGGAGGCCGCCGAAGGCGGAGTCATCGCGCTGGTCGAAGAGGGAGATCGCATCGAAATCGATATCCCCGCGCGCCGGATTCATCTGGCGGTCGCCGATGAGATTCTGGAACAGCGGCGCGCCGCCATCACCCGCTACCGGCCCGAAGGACGGGAGCGACCGGTTTCGACCGCCTTGCGCGCCTACGCGGCCCTGACCACCTCCGCCGCCCAGGGGGCGGTGCGGGATCTGAGCCGGTTCGACTCCGTGTGATTCGACTCCTCCACGCATCCCAAGGTTGAAACCCTCTGCCGCTTCAAGGAACGAGGAACGTCATGCTGCACCATCTGCGCCTGTGGGCCAAGATCATGTTGGCCATGGGTCTGGCCATCGTTCTGGTGGGGGCGTCGCTGACCACGGCCAACCTGTCGAGCCTGAACGATCTGATCCGTGAATCCGAACAGACCGCCTTGAATACCCATTTCAAGGCGGTGAACAACGCCATCGCCGCCGAAAGCCGCTCCGCCGAGGCGATGAGTGCCCTGGTGGCCAACATTCCCCTGGTCCGGGAGAAATTTTCCGCCGGGGATCGCCAGGCGCTGGTCGAGCTGTTCATGCCCGGCTTTTCGGTGATGTCCAAAGAGTACGGGGTGGAGCAGTTCCAGTTTCACACCCCTCCGGCCACCTCCTGGCTGAGAGTCCATAAACCGGAAAAATTCGGCGATGATCTCTCTTCCTTCCGCCACACGGTGCTGGCCACCAACAAAAATCAAAAACCCACCCGTGGCCTGGAAGGGGGAGTGGCGGGCCTCGGCACCCGAGGGGTGGTGCCGGTGACGCATCAGGGACGACCGGTGGGCTCGGTGGAGTTCGGGCTCTCCATGGGTCAACCCTTCTTCGACACCTTCAAGCAGATGAACGGCGTCGAACTCGCCTTGCATCTGCCGGACAAGGAGGGGTTCAAGACTCTGGGCTCCACCTTCGGAGCCAAGTCGCTCCTGGAAGAGAGCCAACTCAAGGCGGCACTCAACGGAGAGATGCGACTCGATCACCGGGAACTGAATGGCAAACCCCACGCCGTTCTGGCGACGGCGATGATGGATTTTTCCGGTAAACCCATCGGCGTGCGGGAAG
>JADGBU010000085.1:11866-12386 GCA_015231295.1 Magnetococcales bacterium
CCATGGAAAACACCACCTATCAGAACGCGCTCCATTCCGCCCGCACCACGGCCCTGGGGGTAGGATTGCTCTCCATCATGTTCGGTCTGCTGCTGACCATGCTGATCGCCCGTCATCTGGTGGGTCGGATCCATGCGGTGGTGGCCGGGGTCAACCGGGTCGCCGCCGGTGATCTGTCGGTGGCCATTCCCCTCGAAGGCCGCGACGAAATCGCCGAACTGGCCCACGCCACCGATGAAATGCGACGCAAACTGCACGAATTGGCCTCCGAAGTGGGAGCCCGGGCCGTTCAGGTGCATCAGGCGGCCCGCACCATCGCCGATGCGGTCTCCGGTCAGGCGACCACCTCGACCCAGATGTCCTCTTCGGTGGCGGAGATCACCTCCACCATGGAAGAGCTTTCCGCCTCCTCGACCCAGATCGCCGAACAGGCCAACTCCGTCGTCACCATCGCCAACCAGACCCTCGACGGCAGCCGCAAAGGCTCCGAAGCGATGCAAGTCGCCCTGGGACGCATGAA
>JADGBU010000085.1:12408-14414 GCA_015231295.1 Magnetococcales bacterium
CCGACAACACGGATTGCAAGAGATCGTCGATCTCGGACTCAAGTCGAAACAGATCAGCAAGGTGATGGAGATCATCAACACCGTGGCCGATCAGACCCGGTTGATCGCCTTCAACGCCGCCCTGGAAGCCTCCAGTGCCGGCGAGGCGGGCAAACGGTTTTCGGTGGTGGCGAGCGAAATCCGCCGTCTGGCCGACAGCGTGACCGACTCCACCAAGGAGATCGAAACCAAGATCAGCGAAATCCAGGACTCCATCAGCCGTCTGGTGGTCAACTCCGAAAAGGGCACCGCCGGCATCACCGCCGGAACCACGGCCAGCACCCACACCGCCGAACGCCTCGGAGAGATCGTCAAGGCGGCCAGCCATACCACCAACGCCGCCCAGCAAATCTCCCTCTCCACCCAGCAGCAGAAGATCGCCAGCAATCAGGTGGTGGTGGCCCTGCGGGAGATCGTCACCGCCAGCTCCCATACCGCCCACTCCATCACCCGAATCTCCCAGGTGAGCAAGGAGATGCTGAGCCTCTCCGAGCGGCTGGAGTCTCTGGTTGGTCAGTTCAGGCTCTCCGACCATGCGCCCCGGTGACGGTGGAGCCCGGGCATGATGAGCGCGATTCGCGTCATGATCGTCGATGACAGCCTGCTGGTCCGGCAGATGCTGCGCTTCATGCTCGAAGAGGCCGAAGGAATCGAGGTGATCGCCGAAGCGAGCAACGGACGTCAGGCGGTGGAACTGGTCCGCACGATCAAGCCCGATCTGGTGACGATGGATCTGGAAATGCCGGTTATGGGAGGATTGGCCGCCATCGAGGCGATCATGTGCGCCAAGGCGGTGCCGATTCTGGTGGTGAGCAGTCTGTCCAACGCCCGGGTCGCCATGGAGGCGATGGAGCTGGGGGCCCTGGATGTGGTGGCCAAACCCGACGCCTCCCCGGAAGCCGCCGCGCAACTGATCGCCAAGGTTCGTCTGCTCTCCGGGGTGACGGTCGTGACCCGCATGCGTTCGCTCCGAACCACCACTCATCCGGATACCCTCCCCTCCCCCCTGACCCTCCCCGACTCCCCGGAGCTTCCCGGTTTTCCCCGGGTGTTCGCCATCGCCTCCTCGATGGGTGGACCCCAGGCCCTGACGAGAATCCTCCCTGCCCTGCCCGCCCACTTTCCCTGTCCGGTGGTGATCGCGCAGCACATCTCCGACGGCTTCGCCCATGGCATCGTCGAGTGGCTCGGCTCGTTGTGCGCCCTGCCGGTCCGATTGGCCACGGATGGCGCACCGCTGCAACCCGGCGTCATTCTGATCTCCCCGTCGGAAGTGCATTTCACCGTCTCTTCCCAGCGACGGGTGGCCCTGGTTCCCCGCGTCCCCGGAGACATCTACCGACCCAGTTGCGACCGCTTGCTGCAATCCGTGGCCGAGGTGTTCGGAGCCCGGGCCATTGGCATCATTCTCCCCGGCATGGGCAGCGATGGGGCCGCCGGCATGGTCCGCATCCACGACAAAGGAGGCGTGACCCTGGCCCAGGACGAAGCCAGCTCCCTGATGTTCGGCATGAATCAGGTGGCGATCCGCACCGGTAAAATCCAGCGGGTGCTGCCGGTGGAGTCGATCGCCGCCGAAATGATCCGTCTGGCCAATGCCCCGGTGTCGGGCACGACCTTCGGAGTGGCCTCATGAGTCCGACTCGCGTCGATCTGCTCCCTTTCAAGCGACTGATCAAGCTCCGGTGCGGCCTCCACTTCGAAACCAACAACGAAGAAAATCTGCGCCGCGCGCTTCTGGAACGCTGTGGCCATCTGGGGGTGATTCCCGAAGAGTATCTGACCCGCCTGCACACCCAGGAGCACGAATTCCAGGAACTGGTCAACCGCCTGACGGTGAACGAAACCTATTTCTTTCGGGAAGCCGAACAGATCACCTTGCTGGTGGAGCGTCTGGCTCCGCGATTGCTGGTTGCCCGCGCCCGTCATCCGGGCGGCGCGCCGGTGCGAACCCTGAGCGCGGGGTG
>JADGBU010000086.1 GCA_015231295.1 Magnetococcales bacterium
GGCCTCGGCGGTCTTGCGGGCCAGGGCCTTGACCTCGTTGGCCACCACCGCGAAGCCCTTGCCCGCGTCTCCGGCTCCGGCGGCCTCGATCGAGGCGTTGAGAGCCAGCATGTTGGTCTGTTCGGCAATGTGATTGATCAACTCCACCACCGAACCGATGGCGCGTGCCGAAACGGTCAACCGTTCCAGCACCTCCCAATCGTTTTCCGAATCGCGGATCAACTCCAGCGATTCGGTGTTGGTGGCGCGGCAGTGCGCCCGTACCCCGTCGAGGGCGACGATCACCTGTTCCATGGCCGACAACGCCTGTTGCGTCTGTTGTCCCACCTCTTCGGCGCAGGTCGGGAGGACGTTCACCGTCGCTTCGGCTCCGTGGGCCAGGGCGTCGGGATCTTCCAGCGCGGCCTGGGCACGGCGGGCGGTCTCCATTAGCCTCCGCAGCTCCTCGACCCCTTCGGTCAGTTGATGGTGCGTTTGCAGCGGAAGCTCGTGCCGGTCGCGACAGTCGATGAGGGTATCCGTGGTTTCATCGAGCGTGCGGCGCAGCGTGGCCGTGGCCTGAATTCCGCTCTCCCGAGTTCGTTCCAGGCCATCGCTCAGCGTGCGGGTGGCGTTGGCGAGATTTTCGAGCTCCTGGGCCATCCGGGAGGCCAACTGGCGGCGGATCTCTCCGGAGAGCCCGTCGGCAGGCACGCGCGGAGCGACGGGGGGAATCGGTCGGTGCGCCGGCGTGAGGGGCGTGTCGGGGGTCTGCGTCGGCGCGGCGGTGCCGTTGCGGAGCATCAGGCCGGAGAAAAAAAGTCCCCAGAGCACGCCGATGCCGGTCAACCACGGGGCCGGGCCGCCATCGGGCAGAGGGGGAGCTGTGGGGGAGGCCGCTTCCAGTGCGGAGATGAACAGCCCTTCCACGCCGGAGGCCGACGCGAGGGAGCGGGGCGCGGGGGCAGGGAGGAGGAGTCGGGCGGTCCGCTCCGAAGTCGGCGCGGTGGCGGCGGAGCCTCGGGGGGCGTGGTCGCTGTTGGCCAGAGCTCCCACCGCCTGCTCGTAGCGGGTCAGATCCTGCAGCAGGCTCTCCTGCTCCGGAGCCGGCAGCTGCGAGCCGCGAATGCTGGCGCGGAGCTGTTCCAGATGGGTGCGAAACGGGGTCAGATGGGCGGGATTGCCATCGAGCAGCCATCCGGCCTCTTCCATGCGTGCGCCGAGGAAGCCATCCCGAATGCCGGGCACTTGCTTTTCCTGGATGAACTGTTCCAGCAGATCGGCGCTGGCGTTCATCCGTTCGATCTCCCGGAGGCTTGGATTTTTTTTGCGCTGAAAGTTGACCCGCACGAACTCCTGAAAGGCATCGCGATAGGATCCGGCGAGCGTCATCAGTTGTTGCTGGGTTTCCGGTTTGAGGCGGGCGGTATCGAGCTCGCGGAGCAGTTCCTGCCAGGTTTGGGTGAACTGTTCCCGATATTTGCCTTTCCAGTGGAGGCGATACTCTTTTTCATGGCGTCGCAGGGCCGTGACCAGATTGCGTACCCGGTCGAGGCTGTGCAGGGCGACGCGCTGTTCCAGGGCGGTGGCGGCGGCGGCCAGGGTGGCGCGGTCGGCGGGACGGGGGGAGGCCATGACCCCGGAAGGGGAGTCGGTTCGGGCCGGAGCCGGGGCGGCGGGAGGGGGCGGAGCCGCCTCCTGGGGCGCGTTGGCGGCCACGGGCTTGGGCGGCGTGCGGCTTTGGAGCAGGGCTTGTCGCTCCTGGTCCAGTTGTTTGGCCCGTTCGTCGAGGGAGGCTTGCAGGCGGGTCAACGCCTGTTCCCGGTTGATCAGTTCGGTTTGTTTCTGGGTGGGGGCTTCCAGAGAGCTGGACAACAGACCGTATTGATGACGGGTCTCCTCCAGGGCTCCCTGCAGGCTGCCGAGCGCGACCAGAAACAGCAGCGTGGGCGGTCCGAAGGCGACACCGAGTTGATGCCCTGGTTTCAGACTGTTGAAATATTTTGAAATTTTCATGGGGTTTCGATGTCCCTGGTTTCCGGATCGTTCCCGTTCGGAGCGGATTTGAATCCGATGCATCTGGCAGTATCCCCTGTATACCAGATTGGGACGAAGGGGGCATCGGTCATTGAGGGGCTGTCGCGAAAATTTGTGATATGGACGTTTGTTTCTTTGGATGGAAAGGGGCTTTAGGATTGGATCCAAAAGGCATGCCAATGCGGTGTCGAATCTCTTGGAAGATATGAATAACTGTTCGTTATTCTGATTAAATTTCTATGATTTTGTTACAAACAGGGATTGATTAATCGTTTTTGTTCTTGTATGTTTTGTGCGAATAGAAGGCGTCATTAAAGTGTTATTGATGACTGCTAGTATATTGAGTATCCGAATGATTGATGAATTAGTGCTATCGCATCGAAAATCGGTGTTGTTTTTATGCTTTTTATTGGCTATCCTTTGGTTTGATTGCATGAATGGATTTTTCCCATTCAAAATAAAGTTCGGTCTGTGCGCTTTCTGGAATGATTGTACTACGAATGAATGATCCATAGGGTTGCGTGCAATGATCGGCAGTCGTCTGGGGGTTGGATTTGCGGGGAAAGAGTACACGGCGGATGTACTGACTTCGGTTTCCGGATGGTCACGCGATGGGGTGATTCCGGTGTTTTCATAGTGCAACCATGGGGGCTTTCACATTGAAGAATTTGAAATTTGCATACAAATTGGGCATCGGGTTTGGCTTGGTGCTGCTTTTGACCCTGTTCGTCTCCATCACCGGCTATCACGGGGTGATCGGTTTGGATGATCGGTTCGACAAGAATCGGGATATGGTCCATTTGAATGAATTGATCAATCTGGCCATGCAGGCGGAAAAAAATTTCATCATTCGTCACGACAGTCAATCCGAGGAAGAGAATCGGAAAGCACTGGAGGCGGTCAAGACACAGGCTTTGATCGATCGGGATCAAAAATTCACCGATGCGGCGGACAAGGCCCGTATGGACGCCCTCCTGGGTGCGATGGGTGGGTATGAGAAGGCGATCCACGACTATATCGCACTAACGCGAAAGATTCAGGAAGGCGAAGCGCGTATCCAGGATCTGGCGCAGAAGGTGATCACGGTGGAAGCGCAGGCCTTGATGGATGACCAGACCAAAAAATTAAAGGCCCTGCTCGATAAACCGATCGATCTTCAGAATCCGGCCTCTGCGGAGGCCCGTGATGCCAAGATTGCGGAGCGTGCCAAAAAGGCCATGCAGACCAATGATCTGTTGGGAGATGTTCGCGATGCGCGCCTGATCGAAAAGGTGATCATCGCGAGTCGCACCCGGGATGAGAAAATCATCCAAGACCAGAACGGGCATTTGAACGGCGCGCTCAAGATGGCCAAGGAGTTGTTGCCCACCTTCACGGGTAAGAACAATGTCGATCAAATCACGAAAATCATTTCCGGCATCGAAGGTTATCAGAAGGAGATGTCCGCCATTGTCGAAATGCTCCAGGCCCAAGGCAAGGTGGAGCAGGAGATGATCGCCGATCGGAGATTGGCGGAGAAGGCGATCACCGAGATTGTCGATCTTCAAGAGAAGCTGGTCGAGCAAGATAGCGCCTCGGTTCTGGCGCGGATTGTCATGGCCAGCATCGGAGCGGTGGTCTTGGGGGTGCTGTTGGCCTTCCTGATCGGACGCGCCATCAGCGGTGCCTTGAGTCGGGGGGTGGAGTTCGCCACGAGAATCGCCCATGGCGATCTGACCGCCACCCTCGTGCTGGATCAGAAAGATGAAATCGGTCAATTGGCGCAGGCACTCACGGAGATGGTCGGCAAACTGCGTGAGGTGATTGGTGAGGTTTCGGTGGCGGCGGCTCAGGTTTCTCGCGGCAGCAACGAGATTTCCAATACCGCGCAATCGCTTTCGCAAGGCGTCACCGAACAGGCGGCCTCGGTGGAAACCACCGCGACGGCTCTGACGGCCATCTCCGGAAGCTGTCAGCTCAGCACCGACAGCTCCAATACCACCCAGACCCTCGCCTTGAAAGCCTCACAGGATGCCGCCCAGGGGGGAGATGCGGTCAATCAGGCGGTGAGTGCCATGAAGGAAATCGCCTCCAAGATCGGCATCATCGAAGAGATCGCCCGTCAGACCAATCTGCTGGCCCTGAATGCCGCCATCGAGGCCGCCCGCGCCGGAGAGCACGGTAAAGGATTCGCGGTGGTCGCCGCCGAAGTGCGCAAATTGGCCGAACGCAGCCAGACCGCAGCCGGGGAGATCAGCCATTTGTCCTCCTCCAGCGTGCAGATTTCCGAACAGGCCGGAGAGATCATCGGCAAACTGGTCCCGGATATTCAGGAAACCGCGCAGCGCATTCAGGGGATCACCGAGTGCAGCCGTCAACAACGGGATGGCATCGCCGATATCGGCCAGTCGATCCAGCAGTTGGAAAAGGTGGTGCAACAGACGGCAGGCTCCTCCGAGGAGTTGGCCGCCACCGCAGAAGAGTTGAGTTCACAGGCCGATATGATGGCTCAATCCATCGCGTTCTTCAACGTCGGGTCGTCGGGACAGGGAAGCCTGACGAGTGCGCGGCAACCGGCGCGTCCGAGTGTGCCGAAGCCGGTTTCGCACGCGGTCAAGGCGTTGCCCGCTCCGGTGCGTTCGCGTGGAGGCTCCACCGGTTCGGGCGCGGTGATGGATGACGAATTCGAAACGTTCTGAGCAACGGTGAAGCGGCAAACGCGGTTTCCGGCTGAAGAGGATGGGGGGTCCATTCACGTTTTCGCAAAGGATGATTCGAAGTCATGTGGCCACATACGGGTGTGATGTCGATCGAGGCGTTTTTGGCCAATCCTGCCGCCCCTTTGTTGATCGATGTGCGGGGGGGGCCGGCAAGCGATCCGGCGATTCCGGGATCCATCAGCGTCTACGTGATCGATATCTCGGAGCGAATGGATCAATTCGTCAAAAAATTCGAGCCCCAGGCGCGCAAAAGACCCTTGTTGCTCTATTGCAGCAAAGGGGATGCGAGTCACTATTTGCAAAAGGAGCTTTCCGGGAAATTGTCGGCGCAGAGTCTGCAAGGGGGGATGGTCTCTTATCTGACCACGATCTCCCGGTTGTTGCACGAGCACCCCTATGAAGACTCCAGCAAACGTGGTGACACGCTGGTGAAATTGTTGGGCGTGTTGACCGATCGTACCACGGATCCGAATCAGTTCCGCAAAATCATCGAGCGGTTGTTGCTCTGTACGCCGAATCCCAAGTTCAGAAAATTGTTGCGATCCTGATTGACGCTCGCCTGCCGGGGGAGCGCGTTCTCCCCCGGTGGGGCTCTGGCGGCAAAGGGTGCGTTTCGCACCGGAAAGCCGTATCCTGTGGATGGCTTCTTCATGTCGTTGCGCCGGTTGACAGGTCCAGAAATCATGAAACTCACGACTCGCGATTTTCCGATGCGTCTGAAACAGGATGGTCCGCCCCCTGCGTTGCTGTTCTACGGTCAGGATCAGGGGTTGGCCGCCCGGCATGCCGTTCAGGTGCGACGGGCGGTGCTGAGCGTCGAAGATGAAGAGATGGATGCCGAAAGCCATCACGGTCCGGATCTCGATGTCGGACGCTTCGTGAGCGGATGCAATGCCTATCCCTTTTTTGCCGGGCGACGGTTCGTGCTGCTCAAGGAGGCCGATCAGATGGCGGCCCCGGCACGGGATGCGGTGCTGAATCAGCTCAAATCCCTGTCGAAGAGTTCGGTGCTGGTGGTGTTGGCCGGTCCGCTGGATACCAAGAGTCCGTTACGCAAAGCCTTCGAGGCCCACAAGAGTGCCTGGTGCATCCCCTGCTACCCCCTGGAGGGGCGGGAGCTGATGAGCTGGATTCGTACCGCCTTGCGGGACGCGGGCTTTGCCGTCGATGACGACGCCGTGACCATGCTGGCGGAACGCCTGGAAGGCGATGTGCGCAACGCCGAATCGGAGCTGGAAAAATTGTCGCTGTTTCTCGGGGATCGGCGTCGCGTGACCCTGGACGATGTGCTGGAATCGGTGGGGGCGTCCGGCGCGCAGAATGGTTTCGCGCTGGCGTCGGCGGCGTTGGCGGGTCGTCCGGGTCCGGCGTTGACCATTCTCGATGGTCTGCTCGAAGGCGGTGAGGAGCCGTTGGCCCTGCTCGGCCTGTTGACGCAGCGGCTGCGTCGGTTGATTCAGGGCGCGGCCATGCTCGACAAGGGACAGAACCCGGAGGCCGTGGCCGCCGCGTTGCAGGTGTTCTGGAAGGAGAAAAATGAGTTTTTCGCGCAGGCGCGAGGCCTCTCTTCCCGGCATCTGGCCAATGCGCTGTTGCGTTGTCAGGAGGCGGATCGGGAGCTGAAAAGTGGCGGCGAGCCGCGACGGGTCATGGAACGGTTGGTGATGGGTCTGTCGAGAGGCACGCGCTAACCAAACATGGCGGGATCCCGTCGTTCCGGGGTCCAGGGGGATGATCCCCCTGGTGGGGTCCAGGGGCGAAGCCCCTGGGATTGTGTCATGCCTCAAGCGGAGCGGAGATCCTGCATCCGATGCCGGGCCAGCGCGAACAATCCAACCACCCCGAAGATTCCGAAAGCCGTCCAGGAGAAAATGCTCCCCTGCAGCGGATGATACAGCGTGCCACCCAATACCGGCCCCACACAACGCCCCAACGCGCTCATCGACTGAAAGACGCCGAGCATGCTCCCTTGCGTGGAGGCATCACTGTTGAGACTGGTCAATCCCGCCAACGAGGGGTGAATCAAACCGCTTCCCACCGAAATCATCGCCAACGCCCCCAACATCCATGACCATCCTTCGGCCTGCAACGTCAGCAGCCCGAAGGCCACCAACATCATGCCGATCATGGCGGCGCGTTTTTCTCCGATGCGGGGGATCAACCGGCGCACCAGTCCGCCTTGCGTGGCCACCGCGATCACTCCGACGAAGGTGAAGATCCATCCGGTGGTATTCATGCTCCAGTGATGAACCTCCTGTCCCCACATGGGCAACGTCACCTCAAAGGCGGAAAAGAGCGTGATGAATCCCCCCATGGTCAAACTGGGAATCCAGGCTCCCGGATGACGACTGGCCATCCGCCACGGCGAGGCGGACAGCAACGGATGACGCGGCTGACTCCGGGTCGGTGTGGCATGCGGTGCGTTTCGGGTCTCCGGGAGATAAAAGAAGGCGGCCAGCGCGTTGAGTCCGGTAATCAGCGCGGCCATCAGCGGTGCGGCGGCCACGCCGAAATCGGCCAGCCATCCCCCGAAGGCCGGTCCGAGCACGAACCCCAGGCCGAACGCCGCACCGATCAACCCCATGGCCTTCGACCGCTCGCCGGGGGGCGAGAGATCGGCCATGGCCGCCTGGGCCACGGCGATGTTGGCTCCCATGGCCCCGGCGGCGGCGCGGGCCACGAACAGCATCCACAACGAATCGGCCAAACCATAAGCCAGATAGGAGAGAGCCGATCCCGTCAAACCGAGCAGCAAGGTGGGGCGTCGTCCGATGCGGTCCGACAGCCAGCCCCAGTAAGGCGCGCATAAAAATTGCAGAATCGAAAAAATGGCCATCAACCAGCCAATTTCCGTCGGCGTGGCGGCGAAGCGGGGATCGGCGGCATAGAGCGGCATGAGCGGCAGGACCATGCCGAATCCGAGCAGATCCAAAAAAACGGCAATGAAAATGACGCCGATGGTGGCTTTGGGTTTCATGAGTGGCGTGGTCGCTCGCGAAGGAATGGAAAAAAAAGAGAGACCAGAGGCATGCAATCCCCTGGTCCGTCGTTTATATCCTGAATGGGGGGATTTGTACACATCCCGCCGCGACTCAGACGCGACGCCTCCAGGCCAGATGATGAATGGTGCGTCCGGCGTGTACCCCCTTGGTTTCGAAACGGGTCTCGTGCCAGAAATCCGGACGGGGGGCGAATCGTTCCGGAGCCGCGAGATTTTCGAAGCCGTCATGGGCTTCCAGCACTTCGGCCATCCAGTCGGCGTACTCTGCCCAGTCGGTGGCCAGCGTCAGCAGGGCGGCGGGACGCATCCGGAGCGTGAGCAGATCGAGCAGTTCCGGCTGCACGATGCGGCGTTTGTGATGGCGTTTCTTGGGCCAGGGATCGGGAAAGTTGATGATCACCCAGTCGAAAGCCTGCGCGGGGAGCAGTTCTTTCAGGGCGATGCGGGCATCCTCCTGGATGATGCGGGTGTTGGTGGTGCCATCCCGTTGCAGGCGTCGGATCAAGGCGGCCATCCCCTCCTGGAACACCTCGATGCCGATGAATCGATCCTCGGGATGACGGGCCGCCAGCGGTGCCAGAAATTGTCCATTGCCAAATCCGATCTCCAGGACCAGTCGGGCCCGTTCGGGATCGGCACCGAGGGCGGTGAGCAGTCGGGTTCGATCCTCCGCCTGGGGAGGCCGAAAGGTGGGAAGGGTTTCGTCCAGCCAGATTTTTTCGCGGGGTTTGAGAAAACCGCGTTTGCGTCCGTGGACTTTGGGTTTCCACTCGGTCGGAGTCGGGGAGTCGGATGGGTGCGGAAAGGGAGAATCGGGGAGGTCGTCGGTCACGGAGGCTTCCTTACATTGAACAGAGTCGATGGTGCCCCGGTTTCTGCCGGGCGCGTGCTGCAAGCCTGAGGCATGCAAGGTGGGTTTGGCAAGGCGCGTCGTCCGGGATCGGGCGGGGGGCACCGGTTGACGGGTTGGCTTTTCTCTCCATAATGGAGCGTGCTGCGGTCGGGATGGGTGCGGACCGGTTATCAATCAGAAGGAGACTTGGCGGATGAAACCTCCCAGAAAATCCCTGTTGATGGAGGCTAAACGGGCCATCGATTGGTTCGATGAGCCGGATGCAGGGCCGGAACAGTCATTGATGAAAGCCATGTGGGCGGCCTGGACCCGTTTCGCGGAGCGCGTGCCGCCACCGGGTTCCGTGGTTCTGGTGAGCGATGGTCATTCGGTGGCGTTGGGGCGGGTCGATGAGGGGGGGCAGCTGGAGGTGTCGGAAGAGCACATGAAGCCGACGCACTGGTTGCCGTTGCCGCCGCCGCCGGAGCCGGTCAACGATCGGGAGGTGCGGTCGATTTTTCGTCACAATCGGGTTTGGCGACGCTATACCTGAAAGTCATCAGGGGGCCAGGGGCGAAGCCTTGGGGGGGTGCTCTATTCGCGCAGCGCGCTCACACGGTGTCAAGTGAGATTTTTCTGATGTTCGGGTGTCCGTGGTCTGGTATGATTGTCCCGTCATCCACACAAACCGGAGAACTGGAGCATGAGTACCTCTGTTGCCACATTCGACAACCTTGAAATTCGTGCGTCGTTTGCGTGATGCCGGGGTGGATGAAAAGCAGGCCGAGGCGTTATCGGAAGCGATTCGTGATGTCCAGGAGGGCCAACTGAAGGAGTTGGCAACCAAGGGGGACATTCAGGATATCAAACGAGACATCAAAGAACTCGAACTGCGTATCGCCGCCGAAATGGCCCCTTTGAAGTGGGGGCTGGCCATCACGGTCGGCGGTATCGTCACGCTGGTTGTCAAGTCCTTTTTTTCGCATTGACCCCCCTGCCTGATTACCTCCGGGCCAATAGAAAACATCCTCATCAAAATCAAATCAAAAAATCAAAACCCTGGGGGAAGAATTCCCCAGACCCCTTCTTTTTTTTCGATGATGGACGCGCCGCGCCGGGAGCGGGGAAACTTCCGGCGCGGCCCTCTCGAAATCTAAAGGCTGTCGGTATACTCGGTCAGCATGACGGCCATGAGATCCTTGATGCGGAGTTTTTCCTTCTTGAGCCGTTCCAGATCGAATTGATTGCGTACATGACGGGTTTCATCGATTTCGGCACGGAGCGACTCGTGCTGTTCGTACAGTTCCCGGAATTTCGGGTTGGACTTCAGGAGTTCGTTGACGGCCTGCAATTGATCTTCAAACATGAATCTCTCCTCGTGCGATGGTTTGCATGGACCCGGTCGCTTCCGGGATCGTCGGTTGGTCACGTTGGAGGGAGCCTCCGTGTTTTGTGCCAGTCCTGACGATGTTTTGGGGTTGATGGGTGAATGAATGGTGATCCTGATGGTGATGCCGGGGACTAACCGGCAGGGTCCGGGGGGAGCGCGCCCGATTTGCCGGATTGAATGGCTTCCCGGGCCAGTTGATCGGCGGCCTCGTTGCCCGGGTCTCCGGCGTGTCCCTTGACCCAACGCCACTCCACGTCGTGTTTCAGACAGGCGGCATCCAAGCGTTGCCACAGTTCGGCGTTGAGCACCGGCTTGCCGTCGCTTTTTCGCCAGCCACGCGCCTTCCAGCCGCGCAGCCATTGTGTGATGCCATTCTTGACATAACTCGAATCGGTGTTGACAATCACTCGGCAAGGACGATTCAGAGCCTCCAGCGCGTGGATGGCGGCCAGCATTTCCATGCGATTGTTGGTGGTGCGCGGCGCGAATCCGCACAGATTCTTTTCGTGCGTTCCGTAGCGCAGCAAGGCTCCCCAGCCTCCGGGACCGGGATTGCCACTGCACGCGCCGTCCGTGTGAATGCTCACCGCCAGATGGGGCTGGGGCGCGAGGGATGAGGCTTCTGATTCCGGGTCCATGGAGCACATCGTTGTCGGCGGTTTCGTTCCGGGTTGATGTCGATTATAGTCCATCTTTCGTGGTTACGCCTCGTGAGTCTAAGGAAAGGAAATCCCATGGGCAAGGTTCTCGTTACGGGGGCGGCGGGTTTTATCGGTTCTCACCTGTCGCTCAGGCTTCTTCAACGCGGTGATCGCGTGGTTGGACTGGACAATCTCAATGATTATTATGACGTGAGCCTGAAACGGGCCCGGCTGGCGCGCCTGACCGGGTACGAGAGTTTCACTTTTGCCCAGTTGGATCTGGCCGACCGCTCGGGCATGGAGGAGCTGTTCCTGCGGGAGCGGTTCGACGGGGTGATCAATCTGGCGGCCCAGGCCGGGGTGCGTTACTCCTTGCAGAATCCGCTCTCCTACGTGGAGAGCAACATGGTGGGTTTTGCCCATCTGCTGGAGGGGTGTCGTCATACCGGGGTGAAGCATTTGGTGTTCGCCTCTTCCTCATCGGTCTACGGGGCCAACGAGGCGATGCCTTTTTCGGTCCATCAGAATGTCGATCATCCCCTCTCCCTGTACGCGGCCTCGAAAAAGACCAACGAATTGATGGCTCATACCTATGCCCATCTGTTCCGGCTGCCGGTGACGGGATTGCGTTTTTTCACGGTCTACGGACCGTGGGGGCGTCCCGACATGGCGTTGTTTCTGTTCACGCGCGCCATTCTGGAGGGGCGTCCCATCGATGTATTCAACGAGGGCCGGATGCAACGCGATTTCACCTATGTGGATGATATCGTCGAAGGGGTGATCCGGGTGCTCGATCGGATTCCGACTCCGGATCCCGACTGGTCGGGTTTGCGACCGGATCCGAGTTCCAGTTCCGCGCCTTATCGTCTCTACAACATCGGCAACAATCAGCCGATGGAGCTGATGGAGTACATCGCGGCCCTGGAAGAGGCGTTGGGCAAGACCGCCATCAAGAACATGCTGCCGATGCAGCCCGGTGACGTGCCCGCCACCTGGGCCGATGTGGATGAGCTGACCCGGGATGTGGGGTTTCGTCCATCCACCCCGGTCCGGGAGGGCATTCGTCGTTTCGTCGCCTGGTATCGGGAGTATCACGGGGTGTGAAAGGCTCCGGCCCCGCTCCCGAGGGTCAGTTCTTGAGGGACAACACCGCTTCGGGGGCGCCCTGATAGTCGGTCCGCTGAATCTTGATGCCGAGCTTGGCACCGTGAACACTGACCACGGTACAGGGATATTCGGTGGGCCGACCGAAAAAGATCACCTTGAGCTTGCCGGTGCTGCCTTCGGGGATCTCCGGCGGGGGCTCTTCGCTGAGCAGCATCGCCGCGCCGCCGTAGCCGAGATTGTCCGCCATGCCCTGAAAGCGTCGTCCGTCATCGAGGATCAGGGTGACGGCGTTGTTGTAGATGAACCGTTCGTGACGCCGTTGTTCGTTCTGCTGGGTCATGGTGTTTTCCTTGGATACGGGGGCTCCGCACCGTTCCGATCTTCATCGCGGGTGACGGGATTTCATTCCAGTCACTAGCCTATCAAGTCGCATCGATCCGGTAAATGGTTTATGCATCCCGGATCGGCTCCTCCCGGGCCAGCAGGGCCACCGCCTGGGCCGCGATCCCCTCCCGGCGACCGGTGAAGCCCAGACGTTCGGTGGTGGTCGCCTTGATGTTGATGCGTTCCGGTTCCACATTCAGGATGGCGGCGATGGTGGCGATCATGCCGGGGATGTGGGCGGCCAGTCTGGGGGCTTCGCAGATCACCGTGGCATCCACGTTGACCACCCGGAAGCCCCGTTCGGCGATCGACTCCCGCACCCGACGCAACAGCTCGCGGCTGTCGGCTCCGCGATAGGCGGGATCGTGGTCCGGAAAATGATGGCCGATATCCCGCAAGGCCGCCGCTCCCAGCAAAGCATCCATGATTGCGTGCAGCAGGACATCCGCATCCGAATGGCCGAGCAGCCCCTGATCATGGGGAATGGCGACTCCGCCGAGCATCAAGGGTCTGTCCGGGGTGAAGCGGTGTACGTCGAATCCCTGACCGATTCTGGTTTCCATGGGAACGCGCCTCCATTCGAGAATATGCCGGGCCTGCTGCCAGTCCTCGGGACGGGTGATCTTGATGTTGCGCTCGTCGCCGGGGATGGTGAGGATCGGGGTGGGTGTGCCTTCCATCAGGGAGGCGTCGTCGGTGGCCTGTATCCCCTGTTGGCGGGCCTCCCGGTGACGCCGGAGCAGGGGAGCGAAACGAAACAGTTGCGGCGTCTGGATGCGGCGCAAGGGGGCGCGGTCGAGGGTCTCCACGATGTGCTCAAAGTCATCTATCCTTTTGATGGTGTCGTGAATTACAATGGCAGGCACCACCCCTTCGGCGTGACGGCGGGCGGCGAACAGGCGATCGAGCAACTCCCGGCCCGGAAACGGACGGGCGCCGTCGTGGATGCCGACCCACGCCTGGTCGGCGAGGTCGAGGCTTTCCAGGGCGTTGAGCACCGACTCCTGACGCTCCTGGCCGCCGGCCACCGGCGTGAGCAGCTTGGGCCAGCGTGGCAGGAACTCTGCGAGCATCGTCTGCCAGAGGGGGCCGCCATCGGGCGCGATCACCGGCAGGATGGCGCGGATCAGAGGATGGGCGTGGAGCCGTTCCAGGGTATGGGCCAGCAGGGGGCGTCCCTCCAGGGGGAGGTACTGTTTGGGCCGTTCGCCGCCGAAGCGGCTGCCGCGACCGGCGGCCACCACGATCAGGGTGACGGGTTCGAGAGCCGGGTCGTCGGGTGGGGTCGGTATCGAAGGGGGCATGGTGTCCTGGTTCATCGGCTGGAGTGGTGAGCGGGACCGGCTTTATTGGGTAGAAGAAAACCGGGTCAACGTCAACCGGGAAAACCGGACCAGGGGAGGTCATTGAAGATGAATCTGCATTATTGGGTGGCGACGGGGCTGTATGCCATGGCGGCGGTGTGGGTCATCTATCATCAGTTGCGGGATGGTCGTCACGGCGGTGGCGTGGTCTGGTGGCTGGTGGGCGCGGGTTGTCTGGTTCAGGGGGTGCCGATGCTGCACGGGGTGTCGGGTGCCGGCGGCGGGGTGGTGATGAACCTGGCCGGTTCGTTGGAGTGGTCGTCGTGGGTGATGGGTTTGTTGTATCTGGTCGGCTGGCGACTGGCGAATCCGGAAACCCGTGCCGCCTCGGTGCTGCTGCTGCCGCTGATGGTGCTGACTTTGGGGGGATCGCTCTTGTTGAGCAGCGCGGCCCCGGAGGTGCGGGGCGTGACGGGACCGATGCTGATTGCGCATCTGGTGTTGTCGCTGCTGGCCTATGGACTGTTCACCATCGCGGCGGTGTTCGCGTTGATGGATGCCTTTCAGGAGCACGCGCTCAAGAGCAAGCATCTCGGCGTGCTGTTCGAGCGGCTGCCGCCCCTCAACGCCCTGGAGGGGACGCTGTTCCTGATGGTGCGGATGGGGTTTCTGCTCCTGACGCTCAGTATTGTAACGGGCGCGCTTTACTCTTATGGGCAGAACGGCATCTACTTCGTCTGGAGCCACAAGGTGCTGTTCACCTGGGCCACCTGGATGGTGTTCGGAGTGCTGCTGGTGGGGCGTCATGTACAGGGCTGGCGGGGGCGCAAAGCGGTCCGTTTGACCCTGTGGGGCTATGGATTGCTGATGCTGGCCTTTCTGGGGGTGAAGTTCGTGCGAGAGATCATCTTGAATATCAATCAGTTGTGAAAAACAGTCGAAAAAAACGAATCCATCTGCATTTTTCCTTTGACGTGCAGGTCTGGATCGCATAT
>JADGBU010000087.1 GCA_015231295.1 Magnetococcales bacterium
TATCTCCCACCGTGGGATAGCCCAACGGCGGCAGATTGCCGACCTGGGTCAACTGGAATACCACCACCGTGAGAATGCCGGTCATGGCCATGTTCAACTTGACATCGAACTTGTCCGAGGGCACCAGGGCCGCGAACAGCGAGATCAACACCACCACCGCCAGAGGAATGAACAGATTGATCAGATAGGGAAAGGTGTTGCGGCTGACATCGATATCGGTCTGGACCATGGAAAAGGCCGGTTGTTTCTCGGAGGCCCGATAGCCGGGATTGCCGAAGACGGAATCGATGTAATAGGTGCCTCCGGCATCCTGTCGTCCGAGATAGACCCACTCGTCCGGGACATCGCTGAACGCCTGACTGCGAATGCGCTCCTTGTCCACCAGGAACTGGACCTTGTTGGCATTTTTGTTTTTGTGCGCCACCATGATCGGCAATTTCTGGGAGTCGAACGGCCATTTGTGCAGATCGAACGGAGCCAGGAAGGTGCCGCGTCCTTGATAGGACTGCCATTTGACCTCGGATTCCAGATCGTTGCGCAATTCGACCAGAGCCAGGGGGCCTTTGTCGCTGTCGGTGGCGTTGGTCAGGATGATGTTTTCGATATCGAAATCACCCTTCCAGCGATACCAGAGGAAAAAGTCGAGATTGAAGGTGCCTTCCTTGACATCGACATCGTTCAACCGCAGAAAATCGATGCCGTCCAGAACCACCCGAACATGATAATACGGTACCTTGGCGGAGATTTTTACTTCGCCGCTGGCCACTTTTTTATCCAGATGGCGCAGCACTTCGCTTTCGGTGACTGCCCGGATCTGATCGTGCAGCGGTTTGAGCATATCCCCTTCCGCAGAGAAGCGCGTTATCACCAGGCTGCGCTTGATGGCCCGATGGGCGTTGAAATAGCATTTGCCGGTCATGCCTTCATAGGCCGACTCTTCATCGATGCGATTGGCGAGGCTGGTTTTCACGCCTTCCCGATTCGGTTGTTTCTCGATGGCCTGGGCGATCATGCCCAGGGCGTCATAGGCAAACGCGGCCCACTCGCTGGGCGCGGCCTGAAATCGTTTTTGATACTCTTTCTGAAATTCGTAGGCCTCCATGGAGGCGAAGTCGTACAGAAAGGGAAGCGCGACCAGCAGATTTTTTTTGTATTTCAGTTCCAGCTTTTCGATCATGTCGGTGCTGGTGCGGTCGCTGGCGTAGATCGGCGTCGTGATGCCGGCATCCCGTACCTGACGAATCAGTTGACGCCCCATTTCCGACTTGTTGGCAATGACGATGGCGTCGAACGGGGTGTTGGTCGGATAGCGGGTCTTGATGAACTCCGGAGGCAGTTCTTGTTGAGAATCATCCACCTCCAGGGTTGAAACCCGGATTCCGTCATGCTGAGCGCGCTCCGCGAAGGCGTTCTTGACGGTTTTCGCATAGCCGCCCGTGCCGTGGATCACCAGCACCGATTGGGCTTGCGCGATCAATTTCAGATAGGAGGCGATGTCCGCCCCCTGGTGGCTGTCCGAAAAGGTGATGGAAAAGGAATAGTCGCCTTTGTCCAGAAACGAGGTCGCGCCGACCGCCGGGGAGAGGATCGGCAGTTTTTCCTTGTTGTAGATCTCGGCGGCGGGAATGGCGATGTGAGAATCATAGTGTCCGATCACACCCAGGATGCTTGGGTTGGCGGCGAATTCGGTCGCGATCGCCTTGCCGGTTTCCGGATCGCTCTGATCATCCCGGACGATCAGTTCCAGTGCATTCGTCCCCAGTTGTCCGGAAGCGTTGATCTCTTCCGCCTTGATTTGCAGGGCATGCAATATTTTTTCGCCGCGATCTTTTTTCTCGCCGGAAAGCGGCAAGGCCACGCCCACGGCATAGGTTCCGGCCATGGCCGTCGTGCTGAAAAGCAAGAGAAACAGGGTCAGAAGGGGTGACAATCGATGCGTCGAATGATGTCTCATTGCGGCTTCCTCATGATCAACTGGCTAAAGAAAATCAAACACCAGGGTGCTGTCGGGTGTGTTTTGTCGAATGCGCATGCCGGTCGCAGGGTAGCATAACATCGTATTGGGAACAATGGACAAGCCAAATTCGAAAGTCTCTTGCATCCTTGGCGATGTCGGGCAAAAATTGTCCAAGATGCGGATTGACTGCCGGATTCTCTGTGTCATCGCACGGTTGCATTTTTTCCCCCTTTTGGCCGAATGGTGTCATCGCCCATGGAGACTGCTCAGCTTATCGTGGATCGATTCAGAGCCAAGGAAAAAATTTTCGTCTCGCGGAATGAGTTTTTCAAGGTGATCGGCGTGGTTTTGGGGCGCCGATTGGGCGTGACCGTTCGGGATTCGGTCGTCATGCTCGCCGAGGCTCTGAAAACGCATTGCGGCGATCGGTTGCGGGTCATGCAAGGCGGACGGACCTACTATGTGGTGCTGAATCTGCCGGATGAGGCCTTTCTGCTCGACAAGGCGAAACGGTTGAACACCTTCACGCCAGCGCAACTGGCTCTGAATCTGCCGTTATCCAAAGTGCGCGTCGTCCCGGCCCTGACCCGCTTGCTGGAGTCGGGACAGATTGTTTGCGTCGCGGTCAAGCCGGATTTTACGCCGCTCTTTCGTCGGGTCGAAAGTCCATCCCCCGAAACCCATCTCCCTGAAACGCGATCACCCGAAGCCTCTCCTGCCCCCGCAGGCGAACCGGATGAGAGCCTCTTTTACCGTGCTTTCCTGGAGATCGGACAGGGCAGAAATTTCGTGGCCATCCATCGACTGCGTGCGCATCTTGGCTGGGAGCGGCAACGGTTTGATCAAATTCTGCTGCGGTTGCGAGCCGACGAGCGTATTCTGCTCAATATGGGAGATCCTTCCCGTCTGACCCGTTCGGAGTTGGACAACGCCTTTCAGGATCACAACGGTATGCGTTATCTCACGCTCAACTGGCTGGACCAACGATCGTGAACGCCGAACAGATACGCAACCGTCTGCTGACGCGCAATCCGCTGGCTTCGGTCGCGGCCAGCCCCCCCTGGGAAACCCGATTGGTGGATGTTCCGGAGATCAATCGTCTTCCCTTCGAGGGGATCACCCGACTGCTCGGTCAGATCGCGCAAGAACCCGGGGAACCTTTGGCGGCTCTGGTGCTCGGTGAGGTGGGCAATGGCAAGAGTCATTTGGTTTCCAGGTTGCGTATCGCCTGCCAGCACGGGAGTTGGCCCGGAGAATTCGCTTTGGTCACGCCGCCGGAAAGCGGCACCATGCCCTATCGTTATCTCCTGCGCGAACTCGCCGACAGCCTGAGGCATCCCCTGGAAGGGATGGAGATGTTGTCCGCCTGGCACCGACTGGCCGCCTTGTTGATCGCGGAGGGGCCGGATCCTGCCGCCTCCCGGAGCAAGAAGGCCAAAGCGGTTGAAAAAATTCTGAAAACCATGCAGCAACGCAAAAAGATCCCCGCACGCTGGTGGAAGAAGTTGCGGGATGCCCCGTTTCTGGATCGAATGCCGCCGTTGACGCATGATCTGCTGGAGATTCTGATCCGATGGATGCCCGGTTCTCCAGTGGCCCGACGCGAGGCGTTCTCCTGGTTGCGAGGAGAGGTTCGGGCGTGTGACCTTCTGCCCGCCCGTCTGGATCGCTCCTCGTCCAGCGCGGAGGCACTCGAAGAGCAGGCGCAAGGATTGTTGATGGCTTTGGGTGCGATTCTGGCCCGATTTCACCGGCCATTGCTGATCTGTTTCGATCGCATGGAGGATCTGCGCACACCGGGTCAGAATGCGGCCATGGATCTGATGCTCACGTTTTTGGTGGATCGGATGGCGGCGACCTTGCCGGTGGTCTTCGCACGGGGACAGTTCTGGGAGGAGTTGCGTCTCGAAAGATGGAATGCCCAGACCGTCGGTCGGATGGAGAGCAATCGTTTCGAGATGACCGGTTGTTCCCGCGCCGAGGCCGAATCGTTGGTCTGCGGTCGTCTGGAGGCGGTCCTGGGTCGGGAGGGGATGGAGACTCTTTATTTCGATCCGGTCTCCTTGCTGGAAACCTTGCCTCCGGGGCGCAACTCGCCACGGGTCGTGCTGACTCTGGCCAATCGCGCCTTGCAGAAAGTGTTCGATCTGCCCCGGCAGAGGGCTGAGGAGAGTCCGGAAAGTCGTCTCGCCGAGGTGTGGGAGAGCCTGTTGACCCGATTGCATGATCGGATTCAGGATGAGCCGATGCGACCCGAACGGTTGCTTCAGGTGCTGAGGCTCTATTTTGTCGGGGATTCTGGATCCTCCCCGGAAGGAGAGACGGGAAGCAGGCTCGAACTCTCCTCCGGCATCGATCATCCGGCGCGGTTATGGCTGGTGGAACCGATTTTTCATCCCAAGGCGGTGATCCATGCCCTGATGCAGGGAGAAAACTGGTTGCGACGCCATCCGGGCGGTATCGCCACTTATGTGCGGGATGGTCGCCATCCGATTCCATCGTTGCCCAAGTGGCCGGAAACCAATCACATGATCCAGCGGTTTCAGGGGCATGGCGGGCGATGGCTGGAGCTTCCCCCGGAACGGGTCATGCGTTGGCACGCCCTCGGCGCGTTGCATGATGCCGTCCGTTGTGGAGAAATCACCTGGATGGATCGACAATATCGGGAACAAGCCGTATCGATCCAGGTGCTGATCGATTTTTTGCACCAGCATTTCGCCGCGTAGCCGATCAGGTCGGCAAACACCCCCTGCCATCCAAGCTCATCCGTATCATTCAAGATGCATATCCTGTAAAAATTGCAAATGCGCTTGATGGGCCAATTGTTTTTTGCTACCATCTAAAATAACTTTTTTGTTAACAGTCATTTATTGGATTTCGTTGGCTGGTCCAAGAGCGTATCATGCCAAGTGCGATTCCGCCTCATTAATGTTAAACAAACAATGGTTGAAAATTATTCTTCAAAGGGATGCTGTCTGCATACAAAAAACTTATAATGTTTATTCTGTTAGATCTGCACATATCAAAAACTTAAAATGTTAATTTGTACCGAACAAACAAAACTGAAAGCTTTTAAAAAATAAAAGCCTGTCATCTAGCCGCGAAACAGGAGGCACGATAAAATCCATGTTCAAGGTTTATCTCGCTGACGATCATGCCATTCTTCGTGAGGGTTTGAAGGCCATGATGACAAACAATACGGAATTGATGGTGGCCGGAGAGAGTGGAACTGGACGTGAAACCATCCGTGATATCGATGCGGGAGAGTATGATTTGTTGGTACTCGATATGGTCCTTCCCGATATGGATGGATTTGATGTGCTGATGCGGGTCAAGCGATCACGTCCCAACCTGCTGGTCATGATTCTGACGTTGCGAATCGATGAAACGTTGGCCATTCGGTTGTTGAAATCCGGTGCTGTTGGTTATGCCGTCAAGGCCATGCCTCCGCTTCAGATCATCGATGCCATGCGTCGCGTGCTGCGAGGGGAGAGATTTCTCGCTCCGGAGTTGGCCGCCATGATTGCGTCGAGAGTTTCCACGCAGCAGAAGGGCTCGCTTCACGAACGACTGTCCAACCGTGAGTATACGATTTTCATCAAACTCGCTTCCGGGCTTTCCATCACCGAAATCGCCAATGAGTTACACATCGCACCCAGTACCGTCAGTACCCATCGCACCCACATTCTGGAAAAACTGGAATTGACCAGCAACGCCGATCTGGTGCGATATGCGGTTTCACTGGAAAGCCCCGCTTATGTTTCGGAATGATGATCCGCAGAGACGATTTGCTGGCTGCCTGCCCGTTTGTCCTCCACGACCAGAATGTTGGGTTCCTGTGCCATGCCGGGATGATCCCATGCCCCATTCCGACCTCGCAAGCCCTGTCATAATTTGGTGACACTTTTGCCATTTTTTGGCCACAGGTGACGGATATTCTGTTCGGAAAAGACAACGCAAACATCGGAATGATTGACACGAGAGGTCATGGCACAATGCGCATTGGCAGATTTGGATGGTTGGTCATGATGATCGGGTTGACTCTCCTTCCCGTCCGGCTCCAGGCCCATGAAGGCGAGGATCATGGAGACAAGCAGGAAAAGGGCGTTGCGCAGGTTTCCGGATTGGGGACAGGTGCTCAAGGCGAGCGTTTCGAGGTGGTGATCACGCCCGATCCAACCGGAGGTTCGCTGTTATTTCTGGCGGATCTTTTCACCAGTGCCCCGGTGGATGGCGCCGCCATCGAGGTCGAAGCCGGTGCATGGCAGGGCAAGGCCGAACCGACCCGCAGAGAGGGCCTTTACCGTCTGGCCTGGGTGCCGCCTGTCGTAGGCACTGCCGAAATGACGATCATCGTGACGAAAGGGGAGAGCTCTGATCTGCTGTTGGTGCAATTCGTTCCTCCGGTCGTTCAGAAGCAACCCGTCTCTGTACCGCAAACCGCATGGAACCGACCGGAGTTGCCGCTCTGGGCTGGCCTGGCAATTCTGAACGGGATCGGCCTTCTGCTGATCTGGCGTCGGGCTGGCAGAAATTTGCATGATGGGGGGAGAACCCCCTCACCCCCCGACCGTGAACCTCACAAAGAGAGGTCCACGGTGAAAAGCGTGATCACCGGCATCCTCCTGTTGGCCGCAAGCCTCATGCCTGCCTTCGCCTGGTCCCATGGCGGGGAGGATCATGGCGGGGAAGCGGGGAATGCCTCTCCCGCAGGCGTGGCACTCGTCACCGGCAGGACGGTGGCTCTGCCCAAGGCTGTGCAGTTTTTGTTGCAGTTGCGTACCACCGAGGCCGAGGCCAGGGAGGTGTCGGAGACCCTGCGTCTGGTGGGCCGGGTGATCCCGGATCCGGCGGGTTATGCCCGGGTGCAGCCCTCCGCGCTGTCTCGTGTGGGTTTTGATCCCGATCTGCCTCCTCCCGTGGCCGGTCAATGGGTGAAACGGGGGGCCTCGCTGGCGGTACTCAACCCGATTCTCTCCATCAACGAAAGAAACGACCAGCAACTTTCCCTGATGCGCGGCCAGCGTTCTTCGGAGACCACGGCGAGTCGCGAGATGCTGCTGGCGCCGATCGATGGCCAGATCACCGACGTACACATCGTGCCGGGTGAAGTGGTCACGGAAAGCACCCAGATGGTGGAGATCGTCGATCCCAAACGAGTCCGCGTCGAGGCGATTCTGTACGATCTGGCTCAGGCCAACCGCATCGTTTCCGGCAGTGCCCGCACCCGGATCTATCCGGAGCGCGCCTTTCCCTTGAAGCTGGTCGGAGTGAGTCCGAAGCTCAATGCGGAACACCAGGGATTGCATGTGCAGTTCGCCGTGGAGGAGAGCTTCGGGGCGCTCAAGATCGGCATGCCAATCGATGTCTATGCCGCTACCGGCACGGTGCGTTATCCGGTGGCGATTCCTGGGTCGGCATTGACCGAACGGGGTGGCATCCCCACGGTCTGGGTGAAGAACGCCCCGGAGCAATTCGAGGGCCGGATGGTGCGTCCAGGGCGTCACACCGCCGAATGGGTGGAGATTCTGGAGGGGCTCGCCCCGGGCGACAAGGTGGTGGTCCAGGGTCAGAATCAGCTTGCAGCCATGCGGTGAGGTAAGAATTCCATGTTTCAGAACATCATTCGTTTCTCCCTGCATCAAAGATTGTTCGTGATCGTGGCTGCGCTGCTTTTGTTGATCTACGGGGGCTGGGTGGCCACCGGACTGCCGGTGGATGTGTTTCCCGACCTCAATCGGCCCACGGTCACCATCATGACCGAGGCCTCCGGCATGGCCCCGGAGGAGGTGGAATCCCTGGTGACGCTGCGCATCGAGTCCGCCATGAACGGCGTGCCCGGGGTGGCGCGTCTGCGCAGCAGTTCCGGGGTGGGATTGTCCATCGTCTATGTGGAGTTCGTCTGGGGCAGCGACATCTACCGCAACCGCCAGATGGTGGCGGAAAAATTGACCGCCGCTGCCGAATCGCTTCCCAAGGGGGTGACGCCGGTGATGGGGCCGGTCTCCTCCATCATGGGTGAGATCATGCTGATCGGACTGCGCAGCGACAAGGGCACCACACCGGCCATGGAGGTGCGCAGTCTGGCCGACTGGACCTTGCGCCCCAGGTTGATGGGCATTCCCGGCGTGGCTCAGGTCATTCCCATTGGCGGTGAGGTCAAACAATACCAGGTACTGGTCTCTCCGGCGCGCATGACCGCCATGGGGGTTTCGTTCGAAAACCTGGAACGGGCACTGGAGGGCTTTGCCGGCAACACCACCGGTGGTTTTCTGGAACAACGGGGACAGGAGTTCCTGATTCGTAACCTCGGCCAGACCAGCGATCTGGAGGATCTGGGCAAGACCGTGGTGCGCGCCGACAAGGAGAGCGTGGTGACCCTGGAACAGGTGGCCGATGTGCGCATCGGGGCCGGGGTCAAGCGGGGGGATGGGAGCATCAACGGCAAGCCGTCGGTGATCCTGGCGGTACAGAAACAGCCTGGAGCCGATACCGTGGCCCTGACTCGACAGATCGAACGCGCCCTGGCGGAAATGCAGAATTCTCTGCCTGCGGATGTCAAGGCCGATCCCATTTTGTTCAAACAGGCAGACTTCATCGAGCGGGCGGTCGCCAATGTGGAAGAGGCGTTGCGGGATGGGGCGGTGCTGGTGATGATCGTGCTGTTTCTGTTCCTGATGAATGCCCAGACCACCTTCATCAGTCTGGTGGCCATTCCCCTCTCCCTGGTGGTTGCGGTCCTTATTTTCCAGTGGTTCTCCCTCTCCATCAACACCATGACCCTGGGCGGGCTGGCCGTGGCCATCGGGGAGTTGGTGGATGATGCGGTGGTGGATGTGGAAAACGTCTTTCGCCGCTTGCGGGAAAACCGTGCAGCACCGGCTCCCCGTCCGGTGCTGGAGGTGGTCTGGAGCGCCTCCGGCGAGGTGCGCAGTGCCATCGTCTATGCCACGGCCATCGTGGTGTTGGTCTTTCTGCCGCTCTTTTCTCTCTCCGGGATCGAGGGGCGGCTGTTCACCCCGTTGGGGATCGCCTACATCGTTTCGATCCTGGCATCCCTGCTGGTTTCCGTGACCCTGACCCCGGTGCTTTGTCTGCTCCTGCTGCCCAAATCCAAAGCCATGGATCACGGCGACGGCTGGCTGGTACGCAGACTCAAACAACTGGATCGTCGTCTGCTCTGGTGGTCGTTCGATCATCCCGGTCCAGTCATCGGTGGGGCGTTGGCCCTGGTGATCCTGGCCGTGGTCTCGCTCCCCTGGCTGGGACGCAGTTTTCTGCCCGCCTTCAACGAAGGCACCGTGACCGTCAGCCTGGTGATGCCTCCGGGGACCGCGCTCAGTGAATCGAACCGCATCGGCACCCTGGCCGAAACTCTGTTGACTGAAGTGCCGGAGGTGGCCTCGACCGGACGCCGCACCGGACGGGCCGAACTGGATGAGCATGCCGAAGGGGTCCATTTCTCGGAGATCGACGTGGACCTGAAACCTTCGGAGCGTCGTCGGGAGGCGATCCTGACCGATCTGCGGCAACGTCTGGCCATCCTGCCGGGGGTCTCGATCAATGTTGGCCAGCCCATTTCTCACCGGCTCGATCACCTGTTGTCCGGGGTGCGGGCCGAGATCGCCCTGAAGATCTTCGGATCCGATCTGGACACCCTGCGCGCCCTGGCCGAAGAGGTGCGCACCCGTCTGGCCGCTGTGCCCGGGGTGACCGATCTGCAGATCGAAAAACAGGTGCTGCTTCCCCAGGTGCAGATCCGTCTGCACCGCGCCGAGGCGCTTAAATACGGCCTCTCCCTGAATCAACTGACCGACACTCTGCAGGCTGCCCTGAACGGTCGGGTGGTCTCCCAGGTACTCTCCGGACAGAAGACTTTCGACGTCGTGCTGCGTCTGGCCGAGGACTGGCGCACCGTATCCGGGGATTTTCACAACATCCTGATCGACACCCCAACCGGCAAGATTCCTTTGTCACTGGTGGCCGATGTGGTGGAGACCACCGGTCCCAACCTGATCAACCGCGACAACATGCAGCGGCGCATCGTCATCGCGGCCAACACCCAGGGACGGGACATGGCCGCCGTGGTGACCGATATCCGGGATCATCTGCATCAGATCAAACTGCCCACCGGCTATTTCTTCGCGCTCGAAGGACAGTTTCAAAGCCAGCAGGAGGCCACGCGCAAAATCGCGCTTTTGTCGTTGCTCTCTTTGTCCGGAATCTTTCTGGTGCTCTACAGCCAGTTCCGTTCCGCCATTCTGGCACTCGTGATCATGGCCAACATCCCCATGGCTTTGGTGGGCAGCGTGGCCGCGATCTGGATCTCCGGGCAGCCGCTTTCGGTGGCCAGTCTGGTGGGCTTCGTCACCCTGACCGGCATTGCCGCCCGCAATGGCATTCTCAAGATGTCGCATTACCTCCATCTGCTGCGCGAAGAATGCGAACCGTTCGGCCCGGCGATGGTGGTGCGTGGCTCTCTGGAACGGCTCACCCCGGTGCTGATGACCGCCCTGGTGGCCGCTCTGGCCCTGATCCCCCTGATTCTCGATGCCGACGCCCCCGGCAAGGAGATTCTCTATCCGGTGGCGGTGGTGATCTTCGGCGGTTTGATCTCCTCCACCCTGCTCGACACCCTGGTCACGCCGGTGGTGTTTCTGCGGGTGGGAAAACGGGCTTTGGTCGCCTGCCAAACTTCTGTGACAGCTCCCTTGTAACTTCTCCAGCACACGCAACTTCCACTGCAAAGGAACGACAAGAATGAAGATGATGATGAAACCTTCCATCCTGACCCTGGTCTGCCTGTTCGCTTTCGGCTCCGTTGCTCTGGCGGACGGAACGCTCACGCCCAAACACGGCGGTCGAATGGCAGAAACAGAGGGCAGCCGTTTGGAACTGGTGGTCACGGGCGACACAATTGACCTGTATGTGACCGACCATGGAGATAAGCCGGTGGTGGTGGCCAAGGCGTCGGCCAAGGTGGTTCTGCTGAACCAAGGTCAGAAAATGGAAGTGACGCTGCAACCTGTAACCGGCAACCAGCTGTCCGGTACGGCCAAGGTTTCCGGAGGCGAGCATGCCACGGCGGTGGTGACGGTCGAAGGTCTGCCGAAGCGCCTCAGTGCCCGGATCCCGGATCATCGCTGACATCCACGGGTGGAAAGGAGAAATGATCAATGCGTTGGCATGTTGTGGTTGGATCTCTGCTGGCCGCAGCGCTGTTGTGGAGCGGTCCCCTGCAGGCTGCGGAATCCCCGGCCAAGGAGCAACCGGTGGGAGCCTCGGTGGAGGAGTGGCTCGATCTGGCGCGACGCATGAGTCCGGAACGGGCGGCAGCAGCCCTGGAGGCGGATGCCGCCGCAGCCCGCGCCGACGGTGCAGGCACCCTGCCGGACCCGAAGTTCACCATCACTCTGGATGACATTTCCAAGAATCGGAATGGTCTGCCGGGCCGGGTGGCCGTGGAGAAATACACGCTGCAACAAGAACTGCCCTGGTGGGGCAAACGGGATCTGCAGCGAGGCATGGCCGCAGCCGAAAGCCGCGAGGCCCAGGGCAAACTGGCGGATGTCGAGGCGGACATCGCTCTGCGCATCAAGACCGCCTACGCCGACTATCATCGGGTGCATCTCTCCATGGATCAGACCCAGGAGTTGATCCAGATCATGCGCGTCCTGGTCAAGATTGCGCAACTGCGTTATGCCCAGGGCATGGCAGGCCAACTGGAAGCCACGTCCGCCGAAGCCGAACGGGGGGCCCTGGATGTGGAACTGGTCCGTCTGGGCAAGGAACGCAGTCGCATCCGCGCCCGCTTAAACGCCCTGGTCAATCGCAAGCCGGATGCCCCGGTGGTGGAGCATCCCCATCTGCGCTCTCTGCCGACCCGCGAGACTTTGAATGATTCGGTGCTGCTGGAAAAAGCTTTAGAGCGCAATCCCGGCCTGGCCATGGTGAGAGCGCGCACCGTGGTGGCCGAACAGGATCAACGGCTGGCCGGGAAGGCATGGTATCCCGATGTCAATCTCGGCTTCGGTCTGGTGCAGCGCCGCAATTCCGAAGAACAGAACGGTTTCGAGGCCATGGTGGAGTTCAACCTGCCCATTCAGTGGCAGGGGCGCAAGGCGCGCGAGCAGGAGACCTCGGCCAAGGTCCGGGCCAACCGGGAGCAACTGGCCGCCGAACAACTGCGCGTCGATGCTTCGTTACGCGAGACCCTGCTCGCCCTGGAAGAGGCCCAGGAAGTGGCGCACGTGACCACGGAGACCCTGCTGCCCCAGACCCGCCTCGCATTGCAATCGGCCATCAAGGGGTATCAGACCGGCGGCACGGAATCGGTGGCCGTTTTGGGCGCCGTGCAGAGGTTGAAGAAATTCCAGATCGACTTGCTCAAGGCGCAATTCGAGGCGCAGGTTCGTCTGGCGGAATTGGAACGGTTGATTGGGGGGGAGTTATGAAGAATTTACGGATGTCCATGCTGGTCGCCTGCGCGCTGGGTTTGGGTTTGACGGGCATGCTCCAGGCGGACGAAGAACATGCCGGACACGGAAGCGGCACTCCGATCGTCCAACCGGCAGCGAGCGTGCCTTCCCCCGGCAAGACGGAACGCAAGATCCTCCATTACCGGAATCCCATGGGACTGCCCGACACCTCGCCGACCCCAAAGAAAGACGGCATGGGCATGGATTACATTCCCGTCTACGAGGACGAGGCGCCCAAAAAAGACGGTGCGGTGCGCATCAGTCTGGACAAGGTACAGAAGCTGGGAGTCAGGACCGAGCCCGTGACCGCCCGGAATCTTTCCCGGTCCATCCGGGCCGTGGGCACCGTGCAGGTGGACGAACGCAAGCTCCAGGCGATCACCCTGAAATACGAAGGGTGGATCGAAAAACTGCACGTCAACACCACGGGGCAGGCGGTACGCAAGGGACAATCCCTGATGCAGATCTACAGCCCGACCCTGGTGTTGGCCCAGCAGGAGTATCTGACCGCTGCCAAGGCGGAAGCAGTTCTTCAGGGTGCCGACGCCGAAACCCGCAACACCGCGCATGAACTGGCCGAATCGGCCCTGACCCGGCTCAGGAACTGGGACATCTCCGAAGAGCAGATCAAACGGTTGCGCACCACGGGCCGGGCCGAACGACTGTTAAGCGTCTCCGCCCCGATGAGCGGCATCATTTTAGAAAAGACGGCCATCCAGGGGATGCGGGTGATGCCCGGAGAGATGCTCTATCGCATGGCCGACCTCTCCACGGTTTGGGTGGTAGCGGATGTCTTCGAGCAGGATGCCGGATCGGTGCGTGAAGGAGATGACGCCGAGGTGATGCTCAAGGCCATGGCCAACAAAAGTTTTTCCGGCAAGGTCTCCTTCATCTATCCCACCCTTTCCGCAGAGACCCGCACGGTGCGGGTGCGCATCGAACTGGCCAATCCCGACGGTCTGTTGCGTCCGGCCCTGTATGCCACGGTGCATCTGGCCTCGGCCACCTCGAACGCCACGGTGCTGGCCGTCCCCGACTCGGCGTTGCTGGATGGCGGTTCCCGGCAGGTGGTGCTGGTGGAACGGGGCGAAGGCACCTTCGAACCCCGTCCGGTCAAGGCCGGAGGCAAGGGGGATGGCTATGTCGAGATCCTTGAAGGACTCAAAGAGGGAGAAAAGGTGGTGGTGCGGGCCAATTTCCTGATCGATGCCGAGGCCAACCTGCGCGCGGCGTTGGGTCACTTTTCCCGTTGATCTGGACACAAGGAGCCATACGAGGCATCACCCGAAAATGGTCGTTTGGCACAACGCTGCCACGTTTGTTGCTGCTCGGTGCGGTCGGGGCGTTGCCCGCCGGATGCCCGATGATGAGGCCCATGATGATGGGCAAACGAGTTTGCGGGAGTTGGCCAGGGGGATTCCGTTGGCGTGGGAGCAGCAGAGGGAAATGTGTGGGTTTGGACGGTGATGGGCGATGATGAAACAACAGGCTTCGGTCTGTAAACGAGTTTTCAACCACTATGCGGCGCAGTCATGCCATCCTCGTTTGAGGCTCGTGACCTCTGGTGGATGTGCATGAGTAACTGTATACCCAATCCTCCAGACTCCAGAAAATCCCGTGCAGGACGATTTGTGCGCAATCATTAAAACAGGTAAACCACCGGCTTTGCCGGTGGACTAAACAAGGCTATGCCGTTCGTGCAGCAAGAGGGTGTAGATAACCTCCTTTTCAACGAACCGCCAAGTTCATAAAGAAGGAGGCTATCATGAGAGACTGGCAGAGCCAGGCCCACGTCCGTTGGCATTGCA
>JADGBU010000088.1 GCA_015231295.1 Magnetococcales bacterium
CAAGGGGCGGAACCACCGCTCAAAAAAATGACAGCAAATATTCATATGCATATAAAAACGCATACCCGGCCATATCGAAAAAAAATCCCCGTCCCATACTTCGGACTCGCATCACGGAAAACAATCTGGTAGATTGATGAAAATTGAGATCCTCACCCAGGCGATGACGGAACGCAAACACAGTGATGAAAACGATTGTAGCCTGTCACCATTGCCACGCGAAGTTCAAAACCCTCACCGACCATGTGCCCGCCCATGGCCGCCCGGCTCCGTGCCCGTTCTGCGGTCATCTTCTGGTGTTGTGGAAATCGGATGACTATTATCCCGCCCACTTTTCCCAAGAGATCGCCTGTTTTCTGCTGCACTGCAAACAGATCATTCCTCCCGCAGATGCCAAAGTCGAACTGGAGCACCTGGGCACGCTGGAGTTGTGGCTGACGGATCATCACAAAACCCTGGCCACCGCCACCCGGAGCGATCTGGAACGTTTTCTGAACATGATCCACGCCAGCCGCTCGCAACCGGAAGCCGATGAGGCCCATCGGGTTCTCTATCGTTTCTACGAGGTGTTGACGGAAAAAGAGTGGATCCATGCCAATCCGTTGCGTCCCCCGACCCTCCCGGATGAAATCCCGACGGACTCCGAAGCGCAGCACCCCGTCCCAAAGCGACGCCTCGCCTCGATCCGACCGCTGCTGTGGCTGTCGCTGGCCGGACTGCTCCTGACGGTCGGCGCGCTCCGATATTCCGACACCCTCCGCGCCACGCTCGCGCCCTGGCTTCCCACCTTCTTGGCGGCTTTTCTCCCCGCGCCCTCCGACTCCGACACCCCCGGCGCGACTCACAAACCCGAAGCCGCCCAGGAAACCGCCGTTTCCCCTCCCAAGGTCGATCCCATCGACGAAGCCTCGCGACAGTACGCCGAAGAGATGGATCGCTGGGCCCAGGAGGTGGTGCAACGGGCCCATTACATCCGGGAAGCCGACCAGGCGATTCAGGAGCTTCGCAAAGAGCGGGAACAACGCCGCGCCAAGGAGGAAGATCCCCCCAAACCCACCCCCGCCGTCAAACCCAAAAGCTCCCCGTGCGTATCGGGCAACTGCCGCGACGGCACCGGCCGCTTCCGCTTCGACAACGGAGATGAATACCAAGGCAGTTGGCGCGGCGGTCAACGCCATGGCACCGGACTCTACACCTATGCCAATGGCGAAACCTATCAAGGCAGTTGGCGTCAGGATCGCATGGAAGGAACCGGCACCTTCCGCTATGCCAACGGCAGCCGCTACGAAGGCGAATGGCAGGCCAATCAACGTCACGGCAAAGGCACCCTGATCTACGCCAACGGAGATAAACATGTCGGAGAGTGGCGCAACGACAAACGGTTCGGACAAGGCACCCGACATCTGCTCTTCGCCGAACAACTGGCCAAACAACAGCAGGATAAAGCCCTCGACCAACAACGGATCCAGGCCGAAGAACAACAGCTCAAACTGGAAGAGGAAAAACGTCAATCGGTCGCCGTGGCCCTGCAACAAGGCAAAAGCGGTTGCATCGAGGGGGATTGTCAGCATGGCCAGGGGATCTATCTCTATCCGAGCGGCGATACCTACAGCGGTCAATGGAGGGATGGCATCCGTCACGGTCAAGGGGTCTACCAGTTCAAAAATGGCGATATCTACTCCGGAGAGTGGCAGAACAATCAGAAACATGGTCAGGGAAGCTATCTTTTTCAAAACGGTCAGCGATATGACGGCGGATGGCATCTCAACAAAAAACATGGCGTGGGCACCATCACCTTTGCCAACGGCTTGCGACTGCGGGGACAGTGGGAAAATGGAGAACAACGCTCTCCTTAAGAACCCCGATGAAAAATCGACTGGCACGCACGGAGTGGGAAGAATCATGAGCATGAAAATACGCATCGCTTTCGGGACGCTGGCCCTGATCCTGACCGCTTCCGCCTGGGCGGACTCCCCGCGTCCCACGGATCCCCCCGCCCCGCCCCGGGCGGAAACCAGATCCGAATCGACCCGCGTCACCATCGCCTCGGGAGAGATCGGAGGTCTGTTCTATCCCGCCGCCGGAGCGATCTGTCAGGAGTTGACGAAAAACCGCACCAAGCAGGGCGGACATTCCCTCCCGTGCGCGGTCGAACCCTCGCTCGGCTCCACGAGCAATCTGCAAGCCCTGGCGGATCGGGAAGTGGCCTTCGGCCTGGCCGATTCCGATGCCATCCGCAAAGCCTGGGATGGAGAATCCCCCTTCCCCAGAGCCATGAAATCATTACGCAGCGTCATCACCCTCTATACGGAAGCCTTCACCCTGATGACCCCGGTCCAATCCGGCATCAAGACCCTGGAAGATCTCAAAGGGCGACGACTGGTGCTCGGACTCTCCGATCCGACCCTGGAACGCACCGCACGGGAAGTGCTCAACGCGTGCGGTTTCAAACCCGAAGCAACCACCTTCAGGCCCCTCGGCCACGAGGCGATCGCGCCCGCCCTGAAAAAACAGGAGATTCAAGCGCATCTGTTCGTGGTGGGCCATCCCGACGAACGGGTCTGGCAGCTCGCCTCGGCGGAACCGGTCACGATCATTCCCCTGACCGGCTCCTGTCTCGAACCGCTGCTGGCCAAACGCCGCCATTACGTCAAATCGAGCATTCCCGGCGGGATCTATCCGGGTCTGGAGCAGGAGACCCCCACGCTGGGTCTGCGGGCCACCCTGATGGCCTCCGCCGACACCCCCGAAGAGCTGGTACACGCCGTCACCCGCTCGATTGTCGAGAAGCTCTACCGTTTCCGGAGCGCGCAGCCCGATGCCGACGCGCCAGAGCCCAAATCCCTGTTCGAAGGATTGGTGGCCCCGTTGCATCTGGGGGCGTTCCGCTATTTCCAGGAATTGCGGGTATTGGAATTCCGCAACTCCGGGGAGGATCTGCTTTCCGGGCTTCCCGGTCTCGTCGAGCCGGATGGCAACCGCCGCAGCATCGGCATCGCCTTGCGCGCCTCCGACGCCCTGAAAGCCCTGCGACTGCCCATCGGCGGAGCCAAATCCGGCGATGCGGGACTGCCGATCTCTTCGGCCACCTCTCCGGCGGCGGCGCAAGCGGGCTCGGCCCACTGGCTGATGATCGATTCCCCAAAGGGTCCGAGCTGAAAAGATAAATTTGACACCTGCTCCTTTTATAAGTAAAATAAGATTAACTAAACTCAATTGCAGAGAATCAACATATGGCCAAGATCCCAATCGAAATTGTTATGCTGGACGAAACCTATAAGAGTGACATAAGAGCAGCAATTCGCGTCTCAAATTCAATACAAAATGAATTTGATTACCAGTTACTATCAAATCTTTCAAAATCACTTCAGTTATATAATTATAAAGAAATAGATCCAGAAGAATTTCTCGATTCGATAGAGAGGAAAAGGAAAGAAGTTCTTGGATATCATCCGTTTATTATATGTATTACAGATCAAGCTCTCAAATATAACCTGTCCGAGGCATATATGTCAACACTCGGATTAGCTATTATCACGACATCAACCATCTCCGGAATAGTGACAGGTAGAGAATTTACGTTATGCTATTTTATTTGCTGTTTTGCAAGATATGCAATTGTCTTTCTAATCCCATATCAAAAATCTCATGAAGAGATCCGTGAGTGTTTGTTTGATAGGGGAGATGCACGTAATAGGTTGAAATCACAAGCTTTTTGTGATGGATGCAAAAGATCTATCGCAGATAGCAATCAAATTTCGACAGAACAATTCTATGCAATCAACCTGCTTTTGGCAAAGGCAAAGGACATAAAAAACAATGGGCACAAAGAAACAAAAATATTTATTGCATCCTCAAGTGGAGCACTAACCGTTTCAGAAAGATTAGCCAATAATCTTAACAAACATACCAATCTAACAGCGTCACTCTGGAACGACTCATTCCCTCTTGGAAATTTCACTCTCGAAACCTTAGAAGAAATTCCAACTCAGTATGAATATGGAATTTTTATTCTCACTCCGGACGATATTCTCGAAAAAAAGGGAGAGATACGCCCTGTTGGACGCGATAATGTGCTCTTCGAATTAGGACTATTCATTGGAAGACATGGACGAAAAAAATCTTTCATAATAACATCCTCAAGCTTGCACCTGCCATCCGATTTAAATGGCCTGACCATAATGAATTATACGGAAAAAGAAATTGAAGCAATAAAAGACGAGACGATAGAAGAGTTCTCGATAAAAATTCATAAACACATCCAGTCTCAAGACCCATGAAGCCTCCCGCCAAACCCCGGCCCGGGGCCAAGAGAGACATTTGACAGCGGAGATTGGCGCGGCATATTCTGTACTTTATATTCCGTTTTTTTCAAAACCACCTTCGCTCCCAAAAGGATTGCATCTTATGTCCAAGGCTCTCACCTATCTGGCCAAGACCCGTCCCGAAGCCGCCACCCATCTGCTTGGTTTCTACAAGCATAGCGTCCAGGCGTTGGACGACAAGACCCGTCATCTGATCCAGATCGTCACCAAGGTGACGGTGGGCACCGAGCGCGGATTGCGTCAATACGCGCCCAAGGCTCTCAAGGCCGGGGCCAGCCGCGAAGAGATTCTCGACGCGGTGCTGATGGCGTTCCCCGCCGCCGGACTCAACAAGGTGCTCGACGCCATCGACATCATGCGGGAAATGGATCTGCTCCCGGAACCCCCGGATGCCGCCCCGGCCACCAGCGACGACAAATGTCTCGGCGCGCTGGAGTCGTTCCCGTTGCAGCGCATGCACGGACTGCAACGCCCGGAAGGCAACATGATCATCTTCCGCACCGCTCAGGATGCGGCCATCGTCTACAGTGCCCGTTGTCCCCACTCCAAGGCCAACCTGTGTCGCGGCACCGATCACGGCCACTCGGTGGAGTGCCGGGTCCACAACTGGACCTTCGACCTGACCACCGGCGCATGCCTGGAACCCAAAGGCGGCGCGGGCCTGGAGGTGATTCCGTCGGTGGTTCGGGACGGTCAACTCTATCTGGTCTGACGCCTGTTTGCCGGAGTGCGCGCTCCGGATCGGCCATCCGTCAACCCCGGTTGACGGATGCGCTCTTTTCCCCCCTCGGGACCATACCCCCGAAAGAGTCCGCGCCATCCGGGAGATTCTTTTGCTAATTTTCACGATCCGTTTCGTGGTGATTCCGGGGCGGGGGAGCCCTTCTTGACTTTCCTTAACACCATTCCGTCTCGCGATCGACTCCGGAACGCCTGTTCCCGATTCATATTGGCACAATTTTTTCAAGGTCTCTCACACCCCGGAAAACCGGGAGGAAGGCGTGTCACTTCAACCCGAGAAAACGGTCTGTCCAACGCACCCATGGAAACCAATCCGACCGCGCTCATTGATCTGCCTCCGGACCGGGATCCCTCCCGCCCGGATACCCGACCCATGGGCAAACGGACGCTCTGCAAGCGCGTCCGCACGCCGGAAGAGGCTCCAACCCGCCATGTCGAGGCCAACGAATCCCTGCTCGACCGGGCGCGGGAACTCGCCGACAAGGGGATGTTCAAGGAGGCGTTGCTGCTGTGGGAGCGGGCCATGCGTCAGGGAATCGGCGCATCGTTTCATCCGGCCACCCCACTGGTCTGGATGATCAACGCCCGTCAATACACCAAGGGCATCCGACACTTCATGAGTCATGAGCCGGTATTGCGTTACGATCATCCGGCCTTGTGGTCCCTGACCCGTGAACTCTTCGCAGTGGCCGCGCTGACCCTGGATACCGACACCCGACAGCTCCCCCCGTGGAATCTCCCGCCCTGGAATCAGGCTCAGACTCTGCTGCAGGCGATGCAGGCCTGGGAACGGGGCGAAGAGATGATGGTACAGACGATCCTAGTGGCCATCGATCGTGACTCACCCTTTCTGGCCGGTCGGCGCATTCTGGAAAGCCTGATGATGCCCGCCCATGCTCCGGAACGGATTCTGGCACTGCTCGGGGAGATTCCGGACGCCTCTCCTTTTGCGCCGTTGGCGGCTCTGGCCCGCACCCGGGCGATGACCCCGACGGAGCGGATTCCATGGCTGCTCGACCTGCCGTTGGACGATCGCGCCACGGCGGCGCGCCTGTGCGGGGCTCACGACAAATGGATCAAGCTGCTGCTCAAGCTGGAGCGGGGTTTGTCGGCGGGACGTCTGGTGACGCTGCTGTTGGCCCATGCCGAGTCGCTTCCCCGGCTTCAGACCCGGGCGTTGTGTCTGAATCTGCTGCCGGAGTGTCTGGAGGAGCGCGCCCCTTTCGAAAAGCGTTTCGGACCCCTGGAGGAGTTTGAACGGGAACGGCTGTTTGCGTTGCATCACGAACGGCAACGCTCCCACGCCAAGGCGATCGGCTATTGGAAGAAATGCGCGCTGCTGCTGGAAAACAGTCCGCCAGGCGAAGAGCGATCGCTCCGGATCGCGCTGTTGCATCGCCGCATGGCCCTGCTCGAACAGCGGGAGCCGCACCCTTCCACGCCGCAGATTCTCCAGTATCTGGAAAAGAGTCTGGAATACGATCCGGATCACAAGCCGACCTGGCTGGAGCTGCTGCAAATCCGCAGCCGACTGGGACGGGAACGGCATCTGTTTCACCGGCTGGCGGATCAGGCCGCCCGACGCTTTCCCGATGACGAAGGGATTCTGGCCCTGGTGATGGCGGCGGCGATGGAGAAAGGGAGTTTCAAGAAGGCCTCCGGCGTGGCGCGACGGATTCACACGCTCAATCCCGGCCACGACGACATTCTCGCCACCCGCGTGAGTGCCCATCTGCAACACGCCCGCAAGCGCATTCTGGAAGGGGAGTTCGCGGTGGCGCGTCGCGAGTTGGTGAAGGCGGAGCGGTTGCGCGCCGACGATGGCACACAACCCGTGGGACTGCTGGCGGCGATGCTGGAGTTTCTGGCCGGAGACCCGGAACGGGGAGAAGAGATTCTCGAAGCGGGACGCCAACAGGCGACCCAGAAGACGGTTCATGCGGTCAAGGCCTTTCTGGAGGCCTCGGCGTTGCGGGTTCCGGCGTTGATTCTGGACAGTTTCCGTCGGGATCTGATCCGCTGCGACGCCCTGCCCCCGGATCGGGATGAGCTGGTGACTTTGGCCGGGATTCTCACCCGTCATTTTCCGGCCCATCCCAACGCCACCACCGAGGCGGCCACGCTGCTGTCGGGACACCTCCGCTCCGGGGCCAGACTCGGCTTCGACCCGGAAGAGACCCGTCTGATCTGCGAAGCGCTCACCCTGACTCAACGGCACGGGCTGTTGGCGCTTTATGGTCGTCTCGGCGAGAAACGCTGGCCGGGAGAGCCGGTTTTCACCTATTATCGGGCGCGGGGGCAGTGCGAAAATCAGCCCTGGCGGCTCATGGATGATGATTTCCAGGCGCTGATGCGGGCCAAGGAGGAGCTTCAGGAGAAGGATCCCGCCGCTGCGGCGATGATTCACACTCTGTTGGCGATTCCCGCCAGTCGTCAACCGCTCGATCCGTTGCGGAGCATTCCGCTGTCACCGGCGCGGATTCCCAAGCCGTTGGAGAGCAAACTGCTGCGGGAGTTGCGCGCCCGGTTTACGGGATGAGTTGCGTTCCGAAGCGGATGAGAACGCCATCCGCGAAGCGCGCAACCGGCTTCTGGAAACCCTCGCCCCCACCGAGTTCGGACAACGGGGACCGGCGGTATTGGGCTATCTGTTGGATCGCGCTTTCCGGCTCAAACCACCCCGGCGGTCGGCGTCGCATCGGCAAAAATCGCCCCCACGGCAACTGGAAATGGATTTGATCTCGGAATGAACACCCTCTCATCACCCAACCCGGAGGATGCCGCGCTCCCGGAGAATCGCGAGCGGTTGCGGCAACGGCTGGCGCAACAGCTGTTCGAGACCGCGCCTGCGGAGATTGGTCCTTTGTTGGCCCACGCCCCCTGGAACAACACGACCCGCCGACCGTCGCCGGAGGCGTTGACCGCGCCCCTGGCCGCCGGATTGAAACGATTCCGCATCTCCTGGTAGCGCGCTGGAGTGAAGAGTCGGGATTCAGGGGCAATGGCCCCCGGCCCCCAATAATCGCCAGGCCCCATCACGAACGCGACCACAGAGAAAAATCGACATGAAAATCCTGATTGCCGACGATGAACTCAACAATCGCATGCTGTTGCATCAATATCTCGCCACCTGGGGAACGTGCGACCTGGTGCATCATGGTGCCGAAGCGGTGGAGGCCTTCGAAATGGCCGCCAGCGAAGGGAAACCCTATGATCTGATCTGCATGGACCGGTTCATGCCCAACATGCAAGGGGAGGATGCTCTGATCCTCATCCGGGAGTTGGAGGTCCAGTGGGGACTCGCGCCGCTGCAACGGGCGATGGTGCTGCTGATCAGTGGCGAAGAGACGCCCCTCTCCCCGGATTGCACCCAAGACGGCTTCACCGATCGACTGCTCAAACCCATCACCCAGGAGCAGTTGTACGACTGCCTGCGTCAGCACGGTTTTCTGCCTCCGGAACCAATCGCATGGAAACCGACCACGGAATCCGTTCCTTTCCAGGAGCTTCCCGGTCTCAACGTGGCCGATGGACTCGACCGATCGGTCGGCAATCCGAGACTCTATCGCTCCTTGCTGCTGCAATTTCTCTCCGATCACAGCCAGGATGTCCAACAGATGCTCACCGCACTGGAGGCGGGCTTTCACGACGAGGCCCATCGGCTGTTGCACGGCCTCAAGGGGGCATCGGGCAACATCGGCGCGGAGCGGCTTCATCTCGCCGCCAAGGCCTGTGATGAGGAACTGCGACAACTCCCCTCTCAAAAAATCCGGCTGGAGCGGCAACCGGAGCTGGACCAGGCGATGGAGGAGCTGCTCACCGGCCTGCGCACCCTGCTGACCCCATGAACCGCACCGGCGATGGCGTCATCCCGCCCACCGCTCCTGCGGTCAACGCCTACACCACAGCCCGACTGCTGTTGCTGTCGTTTCTGGCCACCATCCTGATCGGAACGACGCTCCTGGCTCTGCCCGTCAGTCACAATCCGGAACCGGTTCACGTTTCCTGGATCGACGCCCTGTTCACCGCGACCTCGGCGGTCTGCGTCACCGGATTGACCGTGCTCGATACCGGCACGACCTTTTCGCGCTTCGGACAGGGGGTGATTCTGCTGTTGATTCAGGTGGGCGGCTTGGGCATTTTGACCTTTTCCACCTTTTTCATCGTGCAGCGTCAAGGGCGACGCGGCGGCATGGAGATTTCACAACGCTTGCTGGTGGAAACCGCTCATGGCAATCTGTCGCGGGTGACGCCGCGACATTTATTGACCATCATCGTGCTGTTCACACTGGGCAGCGAAGCCCTGGGAAGCCTGCTGCTGTGGTGGAACTTCGCGGAAGATTTCCAGGGGCTCGAAGCCTTGTGGATGGGCGTTTTTCATGCCGTATCGGCCTTCTGCAACGCCGGATTCGGTCTGCTGCCGGACAACCTGATCCGTTATCGCGGGGATTGGGGGGTCAATCTGACCATCATGACCCTGATCATCCTGGGGGGATTGGGATTTCTCGTGGTGGCGGATCTGCTGACCCAGCTCCGCACCCGACTGGCGGGAAAAGAGCCCCGGTTCACGTTGCATACCCGTCTGGTGTTGCGGACCTCGGCCTGGTTGATCGTGTTGGGCTGGAGCGGCATCCTGCTGGCGGAATGGGGCAACCGGACGCCCGATCACCCTTCGGCGTCGCTGATTCTGGAGAGTCTGTTTCTTTCCGTGACCAGTCGCACCGCCGGTTTCAATACCGTCCTGATGGACCAGTTGACCAATACCACGCTGCTGCTGGTGATTGTGTTGATGTTCATCGGCGGATCCCCGGGCTCCACCGCCGGAGGGATCAAGACCACCACGCTGGCGGTCTGTCACGCGGTGTTGCGCTCGCGTGCGAAAAACCGTCCCAAGGTGGAGTGTCTGGAGCGCACGCTGTCGGAAGAGACCGTGGCGCGGGCCTTGATGGTGGTCGGGGGTTATCTGTTGGCGACGCTCTGCGGCGTTTTGTCGTTGCAGATGGTCGAAGAGGGAAGCCGGGCGTTTCATGAGACGCCGGGCAACTCGCTGTTGGCTTATCTGTTCGAGACGGTTTCGGCTCTGGGCACCGTGGGATTGACTACCGGATTGACCGCCTCGTTGAGCGGAGCGGGCAAGGGAGTCGTGATCATGCTGATGTTCATCGGTCGGGTGGGACCGCTGCTGCTGGCCACGGTGCTGATCGGCGAAACCCGACAGGTGCGTTTCAGTTATCCGGAGGAGTCGGTCAACATCGGTTGAGATTTGAGCGGAAACGTCCCAGGGCTTCGCCCTGGACCCACCAGGGGCCAATGGCCCCTGGACCCCGACAGTTGGGAGCAATCGCAAAATGCCATACAATTTTCTGGTGATCGGTTTGGGAACCTTTGGCCGCCAGGCCGCCGTGGCCCTGGCCTCCGGAGGGGCCGAAGTGCTGGCCGTGGACCACTCGGAGGAGCGGGTCAACGGGATCCGGGATCAGGTGAGTCGCGCGGTCTGCTGCGATACCCTGGATGAAGAGGCCATGAGTTCCATCGGCGCTTTCGACGTGGATTGCGCCATCGTGGCGATCCGTCGTCATTTCGACGTGACCGTCCTGGCCACCCACGCCCTGCACAAAAAAGGCGTGCCGCGCATTCTGGCCCAGGTGGAGTCGGACAACGAAGCCGAAGCGATCCGCGCCGTCGGTTCCACCGAGACGATCTTTCCACAACGGGACATGGCGTTGCGCATCGCCAACAAACTGCTGCATCCGAATCTCGCGGATCACATTCCGCTCGGCTGCGGAGCGGCCCTCATCGACATTCCCTGTCCCCCCCCGTTTGCCGGTCACACCTTGGGAGGATTGGCCCTGCGCACCCGTTACGGTGTCACCCTGATCGGATTGCGTCCCGCGCCAGTGCATGGCGCGCCCACCCCATCGGATCCGATGCAGCTCAATCCGCCCCCCGAAACCCGTCTGCGCGCCGACGATCATCTGTTGCTGCTCGGCACCCTGACGGAGTTGGAGCATGTCCAGGCCCTGACGCATCCGACGCCGGACACCGAAACCCCGTTCTGGTCATAACCGCAAAAATCTTGTCCCACGCCTCAAAAAAAGGTACTCTTCTCCAAGACCACTCCAAACGATTGCGGCTCGGCAGGATCCAGAATCCCCCCCTGGCGGGATGTGAGGCCAACCCCCGACAATCCGCGCCCCAAAGGGATAGGTCACGCCATCGCCAAGACGCACTCCTTTCGACTCGGATGCCCGGCTTCAACGGGTCGGCGTCCATACTTCGCACGCTGAGGACACCCGACGTGACCTGGATCTGGATCCTGCCATCCATTCTGATCGCCACCCTGCTCGGCGTATTCTATCCGATCTTCACCCGGCGGGGGGGGGATCCGCTGCCCGTCGGTCTGGAAGGCGACCCCCGGGAAGAGCTGACCGCCCAGCGGGATGGTCTGCTGCTGCAAATCAAGGAGTTGGAACTCGAAGGCCATGGCGATGCCATCAGCGCGGAGAGCCGTTCCTCCCTGGAACGGGAACTCGGTGCGCTCCTGATCCGACTGGATGCCCTCCATCAGGCTCCGAAGGGAAAATCCACGGCCCCCCTGCCCCTTCCGGCAACGCCGAAAGGCCCCCTGGATGTCGCCATGGCGGTATCGTCGATGCTCTTCATCGGGATGTTCGCCAGCGGACTCTATCTGCTCATGGGCACACCCGCTCCGATTGCGCCCGCCAGCCATTCGAAGCAACAAGCGGTCCCCCACGAAATCGCCACCATGGTCGAGCAGGCCGCCCAGCGGCTGAAATCCAAACCCGACGACATCGAGGGTTGGACGCGACTGGCCCGCTCTTATCAGGTGATGAACCGTCCCGGCGATGCCATGGCCGCCTATGCCCATATTCTCACCCGCCAGCCCGACAATCTGGAGGCCATCGTCTCCCTGAGCGAGTTGCAACTGCAACAGACCGATCCGCAACGCCATGCCGAAGCGATCCATCGTCTGGAGAGTCTGCTCGCCAAACAGCCGGATCACCCCGAGGCTTTGTGGCTGCTCGGCAGTGCCGCGTTCCGCCTCGGCGAACGCACCAAGGCTCTCGCCTACTGGAATCGTCTCAAACCCTTGCTGCCACCGGGCTCGGAGGCGAGCAAAACCGTACAACAGGCCATTCAGGAGGCCAGCGCACCCTGAATGAATGACCCCCGTTTGCGAGGAATCCTGGTGCCCGGCACGCCGTTCGGGTATCATGGGGTTTGCCATGGCTGTTGACGTGATCCCTGTCGTTCGGAATTCTGCTCCAGCACCATTCAACCTTTCACGCCAAGGAGTGCCTCTTCATGGGATTGGGAACTTCTCACTTACTGATCATTCTGGTGATTGTCCTGGTCGTTTTCGGGGCCGGCAAGCTGCCTTCGGTCATGCGGGATCTGGGACAAGGGGTCAAGAGCTTCAAGGATGCCATGAGCGGAGACAAAGATCCTCCCGAAGAGCCCAACAAGCCCGAAGAAAAAATCGCCGCCGCCAGCCAGACCATCGAGGGACAGGTCAAGCGTGACGCGACCTGAAGCCCTTCCCAATGGAGTGATGCTTCATGTTCGGTCTCAGTTGGTTTGAATTTTTCATCATTCTGGTGGTGGCGTTGGTGGTCATCGGCCCCGACAAGCTGCCGGAGGTGGCGCGTGGACTGGCGCGGGTGATCCGACAGGTGCAGCGGATGGTCGGAGAGGTGCGCGACAGCATCCAGATGGAAGATCTGGAAGCCAAAATGCGCGACAGCTCCCATTATACCCCGCCCTCTTCGACCTCCCGGCCCCCCGCGACCGTGGAACACCCGGAAGCGGCCCACCTCCAGGAATCCGACGGCGTGAGCACACCTCCCATCCGGCAACCGGCCTCCGCTGAACCCGCCCCCTCAGCCGCGACCACCAACAAAACCGATCCGACCCGCCCATGATGGGACCAAACGATACCGCCCCACTGCTCAGCCATCTGACCGAACTGCGCAACCGCCTGATGATTTCGGTTGTGGCTGTCCTGATCGGATTCATGCTCTGCTGGGGATTTTCGGAAGAGATTTTCGCCTTCCTGATCCGTCCCCTGAAAGCACTCATGGGGCCGAACGATAAAATGATCTTCACCGGTCTGCACGAAGCGTTTTTCACCTATCTCAAGGTGTCGGGCTTCGCCGGACTGGTGTTGGCTCTGCCGGTGATCCTCTCCCAGGTGTGGCTTTTCGTGGCCCCCGGCCTCTACGAGTCGGAGAAACGCTCCTTTCTGCCGTTTCTGCTCATGACTCCTGCGCTCTTTTTCATGGGTGCGGCCATGGCCTATTTTCTGGTCTTTCCCATGGCCTTTCAATATTTTCTGAGCTTCGCCACTCCCGACATCGCCGCCATGCCGTCGATTTCCGAGTATGTCAGCCTGATCATGGTGCTGATGCTCGCCTTCGGACTGGTGTTTGAAATGCCGCTGGCCCTGCTGCTGCTCATCAAGACCGGAGCCATCAGCACCCGCGCCCTGGTAGACAAAAGAAGATACAATATCGTGCTGTCGTTCGTCGTCGCCGGCGTCATCACGCCTCCCGATCCCATTTCCCAAATCATGCTGGCCGTGCCCATGTGTCTGATGTATGAAATCGCCATCTTTCTCGGTCGCGGCATCGAACGCAAACGGGAACAGGAAAATCAGCAACCCACGCAAGAGGTCGAATCATGAGCCGTTCCCCCCTGGCTCCCCTGGAAATCATGCCCCTGGGCGGCCTCGGCGAAATCGGCATGAATCTCATGGTCTATGGCTATGAGAACAAATTGCTGGTGGTCGATTGCGGACTCACCTTCCCCTCGCCCGATACGCCCGGAGTCGATTTCATCATTCCGGACGCCCGGTTCCTGATCGAAAACCGGGAGCGGGTGGTCGGCATCGTGCTCACCCACGGCCACGAAGACCATATCGGAGCCATGCCCTACATCTGGCCGCTCCTCGACACCCCGATCTACGGCACCGCCATGACCCTCGGTCTGCTGGAGGGCAAATTCCGGGAACACGGTCTGCTGTCGCAGGCGGAAATGATCGAGGTCAAGCATCGGCAGCCGCTTCAGGTGGGACCGTTCAACATCACCTGCATCCACGTGACCCACTCCATCGTGGACTCCTCGGCGTTGGC
>JADGBU010000089.1:0-586 GCA_015231295.1 Magnetococcales bacterium
TCTGCCGCACCGCCACCGAATGGCGCAGTCTTACCCGTCTGGTCTCCGCCGGACACCTGGAAGAGAGTCACGACAAACCCCGCGTGGATCGGGAACTCCTGAAACAACATCGAAATAGCCTGATCGCCCTCTCCGCCGGTCCCAAAGGGGAGGTCGGACGACTGCTGAACGCCGGTCGGAGCGATCTGGCCCAGGAGGCCGCCGAATGGCTCGGCGCCCTGTTCCGCGATGAAACAAGCGGCGCGCCGGGCTTCTATCTCGAACTCCACCGCCACGGAGAGCCCGACGAAGAGTCGCTGATCCAACAAACCGTGACCCTGGCCCATCAACTGAATCTGCCGCTGGTGGCCAGCAACGATGTTCATTTCATCGATCGGAAGGATCATCGGGCCCACGATGCCCTGATCTGCATCGGGACCGGTTTCACCCTGATGGATGAAAAACGACCCCGCATCAACGATCGACGCCACTTCGCCACCCCGGAGGAGATGGCTACCCTCTTCGCCGATCTGCCGGAGGCTCTGGACAACACCCTGCAAATCGCCAAACGCTGCAGCTTCCGCCTGGAACTGGGCAAAACGGTACT
>JADGBU010000089.1:790-9377 GCA_015231295.1 Magnetococcales bacterium
CGACTTCATCCGCTGGGCCAAGGGCAACGGCATCCCCGTGGGACCGGGACGCGGTTCCGGAGCCGGATCCGTGGCCGCCTGGGCGTTGGATATCACCGATCTGGATCCGCTGCGCTATCATCTGCTGTTCGAGCGGTTTCTCAATCCGGAACGGGTCTCCATGCCCGACTTCGATGTGGACTTCTGCATGGATCAGCGGGAAAAGGTGATCCACTATGTCCAGTCGAAATATGGTGCCGATCGGGTGGCGCAGATCATCACCTTCGGCACGCTCCAGGCGCGCATGGCGGTGCGGGATGTGGGACGGGTGTTGCAGTTTCCCTATGGTCAGGTCGATCGCATCGCCAAGCTGATTCCCAACGTCCTGGGCATCACCCTCAAGGAGGCGATCGAAACCGAAGAGCGTTTCACCACCCTGATCCAGGAAGAGCCCGAAGTCCAGGATCTGATCGATCTCGCCCTGGCCCTGGAGGGACTGCCCCGTTCCGCCGGCACCCACGCGGCGGGCGTGGTGATGGCCAACGGCCCCCTCACCGATATGGTGCCGCTCTATCTCGATCCCCGCTCCGACATGCCCGTGACCCAGTTCAACATGGGGGATGTGGAAAAGGTCGGACTGGTCAAATTTGACTTTCTGGGGCTCAAGACCCTGACCGTCATCGATGACGTGCTCAAGCTGGTCAACCGCCGCCGGAAAGAACAAGGCCGCTCCCCCATCGACATCAACACCATCGATCTGGCGGATGAGGCGACGTTCAAGCTGTTGCAGAGCGGTCAGACCCGAGGGGTGTTTCAGTTGGAATCCTCGGGCATGCGGGATATCCTGAAAAAACTGGCCCCCGATACCTTCGAGGACATCGTGGCTCTGGTGGCCCTCTATCGTCCCGGTCCCCTCGGTTCGGGCATGGTGGATGATTTCATCAACTGCAAACATGGCCGGGTGGATGTGGTCTATCCCCTGCCGCAACTGGAACCGATCCTCCGGGAGACTTACGGGGTGATCCTCTACCAGGAACAGGTGATGAAAATCGCCCAGGTGCTGGCGGATTACACCCTCGGCGGAGCCGACCTGCTGCGCCGCGCCATGGGCAAGAAAAAACCTGCCGAAATGCTCGCCCAACGGGAAATTTTCGTCCGGGGCGCGCTGGCCAATCAGGTGACGAAAGAACGGGCCGAATACATCTTCGATCTGATGGAAAAATTCGCCGGATACGGCTTCAACAAATCCCACTCGGCGGCCTACGCGCTGATCTCCTATCAGACGGCGTGGCTCAAGGCCCACCATCCGGTGGAGTTCATGGCGGCCACCCTCACCTGCGATCTGCTCAACACCGACAAGCTGGCCCAGTTCATCCGCGAATGCCGCGCCATGAAGGTGCCGGTGCTCCCCCCGGACGTCAACCGTTCCCAGATTGTCTTTTCGGTGGAAAACAACAGCGTGCGCTATGGCCTGGCCGCCATCAAGAATGTCGGCGAAGGGGCCATCGAGGCCCTGGTGCAGGCCCGGCAAGCGGGCGGACCCTTCCGTTCGCTGCCGGATTTCTGTCAGAGAACCGCCTCGTCCGGACTCAACCGACGGGCCATGGAGCATCTGATCAAATCCGGAGCCTGCGACGCGCTGGGAGGCAATCGGGCCACGCTGCTCGCCAGTCTGCCGGAGATGCTCGCCACCGCGCTCAAACGACGGGACGACAAGGGCAAAGGATTTCTCGACCTGTTCGGCGATCACGAGGAGATCACCCCCCTGACCGAAATGCCGGAATGGGAGTTTGACGAACGCCTCGCCTGCGAAAAAGAGGCGATCGGATTCTACATCACCGGCCATCCGGTGCAGCGGGATGCGGAGGAGTTGAAAGAATACGGCATCGATCCCATTGCGCGGGCCAAGCTTCCGGCCCGGTTGCGATCGGAGGGACAAGCCACCAAAGTGCGGGTGGCCGGGGTGGTCGCGGAACGCAAACTCCATCGCACCCGCAAGGGGGATCGCATGGCCTTCGTCACCCTGGAGGATCTGGAAGATCAGATCGAAGTGGTGGTTTTCTCCGATGTCTACGCGGCCTGTCAGACCCTGCTGGAAGGAGAAGGGCTGCTGGTGGTCGAAGGCAACCTGGAAACCGGCGAGGATGAACCCAAAATCACCGCCGAACGGATCCTGGATCTCAACGCCCTGCGCCGGGAGTGGTGCCGGGAGCTGCTGCTGCAGGCGGACGCGCTCACCCTCACCGAGCCGATCACCCTGCGACTCCGGGATATTCTGCAGCGTCATCCGGGAACCGGCTGCCGCATCGTGCTGGAGTTGCGGCTGTCGGACCGGCAGGGCATGTTCGTATTCGGAGACGCCTTCCGGGTCACGCCGGATTCCGCCCTGCTGGATGCGATCCGCAAACTGCTGGGCGCGGACCGGGTGCATGTGCGCCGCGCGGAGTCCGGCCAGTTCCGCGCATCCGAACCGCCCCCCAGACATTGAAAAAAAGAGGGGGTCTGGGGGATTCATCCCCCAGGATTCCGACCCGATCCGATCGCATCCCCGATCGACGGCTGCCCGCATGAAGGACAACCGCACACCACCGATCCGCACGCGGCACTCATCATGTATGTCGTGATTCGCTCACATCATTGTTTCCAAGTCGCGAACAAAGAGTCCACAGATTTATCGATTGTCAACGCCCCTCCCTTGCGTTACTCTATAAGTTCTCAAGCCACGTTGCCGCCGCCGATCCACCTCCTGCACGAAAGCCGCCCGGAACATGAACCAAACGCCCCGCCAAATCGGTGAATTTCAGGATTGGGAAACCCGTTATCAAGGTGTCTCCGTGGAGCAACTGCCCTGGTTCACCCCCGATCCCGACGGGGATCTGCTGAAAACGCTGGAAACCCATGCCATCGCACCCGGTCGTTTTCTCGATCTCGGCACCGGTCCGGGCACTCAGGCCGCCTGGATGGCGCAACGGGGATTTCAGGTCACGGGCAGCGATCTCTCCCGAACCGCCCTAGATGCCGCCCGGCAATTCTGTCGGGAACGCGGCGCCGAAGTCGAACTGGTGCAAGACGACATCCTGAACACCACCCTGAAAGGCCCTTTCGACCAGATTTTCGATCGGGGTTGTTTTCACGTGCTGCCCCCCGAACGCCGGAACCACTACGTGCAAACCGTCCATGGTCTGCTCGACCCCAAGGGATGGATGCTGCTCAAATGTTTTCACGTCAACGAAACCACCATGGAAGGCGGTCCCTATCGTTTCGACCCCGAGACGGTGGAATCGCTCTTTTCCAGCCATTTCCGAGTGCTGGAAAGCCGTGAAAGCCGTTTCGAAGGCTCCATGGCCCACCAACCCGTGGCCCTGTTCACCCTGCTGCAACCCCTGAAACGCCCATGAATCCCACCGCAACCGACCCCTACGACCCGGTTGCCCGCTGGATCCATTGGGGCATGGCCCTGATGCTGTTCGCGCTCGTGGGTCTGGGTTTCTACGCCACCAGCCTGACCTATTACGACCCTCTGTATCACCGTTCGGTTTTCTGGCATCGTTCGCTGGGACTGCTGGTTTTCGCCCTGGCGGTGATCCGGCTTGGCTGGCGGTGGCGTCATCCCCCGCCCCCGCTCCCCGCCGACACCCCGAACTGGGAACATCAGGCCGCGCTCTGGACGCACCGGCTGCTCTATGCCCTGATGTTCCTGCTGCCGATCACCGGTTATCTGATCTCCACCGCCGATGGGCGCGGCGTGACTCTCTTCGGCTGGTTCGAGGTTCCGGCCCTCCTGGAGCCGGACAAGGAGCGCGCCACCCGCGTGGGTCAACTGCATCTCGGCGCGGCGATCCTCTTTTCCGGGCTGGTCGCGATGCATGTCGCCGCCGCTCTCAAACATCATTTCATCAACCGCGACGGCATCCTGCGTCGCATGTGGCCATGATCCCACAAACGCCAAAAACGGAGCACTCACGCATGATCCAGTCATCCCGTCTCACCGCCGCCGCCCTCGCCTGTGTTCTCTCTTTCGGCACCGCGCCAGCCTGGGCCGCGCCGGAAAAATACAAAATCGATCCGACCCACTCCTTCGTCACCTTCACCATTCCCCATCTGGGCTACAGTCTGCTCCAGGGTCGGTTCAACCGGATCGATGGCCAGTTCACCGTCGATCCCGAACAGCCGGACCGTGGTGCCATCCAGATCACCGTCGAAACCGGATCGGTGGACAGCAATCACGCCGAACGGGACAAGCATCTGAAAGGAAAAGATTTCCTCGACGTCGATCGCTTCCCGAAGGCCGAATTCACCAGCAAGAAGATCGTCGAGAAGGATGGCAAGGTGCTGGTGGAAGGAGATCTGACCCTCCACGGCATCATCAGACCGGTGCGCTTCGAGGCCAAAGCGATCGGCTCCGGACCCGATCCGTGGGGCGGATTCCGGCGCGGATACGCGGGTTCGCTCACGCTCAAACGGGCCGATTTCGGCATCAGCTACAATCTGGGACCGGCAGCCGAAACCTTGGAGCTCGGACTGTTCATCGAAGGCCTCAAACAATAAGCGAAGGATGACGTTACATGGACGTTATGACAGCCATTCAGAATCGCCGTTCGGTCAAACGGTTCGATCCCGCGCACATCATGAGTCGAGCCGAGGAGGAAAAACTCCTTCAGTTGACCATCTTGTCGCCGACGGCCTTCAATCTGCAGCACTGGCGTTTCGTGGTGGTGCGGGATCGGGGATTGCGTCAGCAGATTCGCGCGGTCTCCTGGAATCAGTCCCAAGTGACCGATGCCTCTCTGCTGGTGATTCTGTGCGCCGACCTGCGCGCCTGGGACAAAAAACCGGAACGCTACTGGCAAAACGCCTCGCAGGAGATGCGTGACGCTCTGCTGCCCGCCATCCGGAAATATTATGAAGGCCAGGAGTCGTTGCAACGGGACGAGGTGTTGCGATCTTGCGGCATGGCGGCGCAGACCCTCATGCTGGCCGCCCAGGAGATGGGATACGATACCTGCCCGATGACCGGATTCGATTTCTCAGCCGTGGCGCGCTTCATCAATCTGCCCCCGGATCATGTGATCACCATGTTCATCACCGTGGGCAAGGCGCTGGAGCCGGCACGCCCCAGAGGCGGTCAACTCGAACTCGATGATGTACGCATTCAGGATCGCTTCTGAGACGCCGACCACCCTCGAAGAAAAATTCTCCAAAAATTCCATGGGCTTCGCCCCTGGATCCCACCAGGGGCCAATGGCCCCTGGACCCCATCACACCTCGATTTCGAGCAACGCAATATCGTCATCAAACCGATCCTTGCCGCAATGGACCTCCAGCAACGTCACGACCGATTCCAGAGGCGCGCCTTCCGACACCTGTTCCATCAACACCTTCCGCAGCCGTTCCGAACCGAACATCTCCTCCTGAAGGGAGGCGGCTTCCACGATGCCATCGGTATACAGATAGATCTTCTCCCCCGGATGCAGCACCAACCGGGCTTCCGGAATGGGCAGTTCCGGCATCTCCATCACCCCAAGCGGCGGAAAACGGGAGATGACCCCTCTCGGCTCCTCCCCGGCCCGGATCAACAGCGTCTCCGGCATAGCGGCGTTCAGAATGATGGCCCATTGACGGTTGACATCCAACTCCACCACCGTGGCGGCGAAAAAAACCCCGATCGGCAACCGGGCGCGCAGTTGATTGTTGATCTCCCGAACCAACGCCGGTCCGGAAGCCCCCTGGGCGACCATCGACTGAAAAATATAGGAGACCAACGGTCCGCCGATGGCGGCAGGCAAACCGTGACCGGTAAAATCTCCCAACAGCACCAATTGCCGACCATCCGGAGCCAAGGCGGAGAGCAACAGCTCGCCTGCCGTCTGCTCCACCGGCTTGTAAAGATGACGAATCCGCCGCGAACAGAACCGATCCGCCGAACGCATGCGCAAGATGATGGTTTCGATCATCTCGCGCTCATCCTTGAGTACGAGATTTTGCGTTTCGATAATACGGGAGGCCTCCCGCAACGCCAACTGGGTCCGCACCCGCGCCCGGACGATCGCCGGTCGGATCGGCTTGGTGATGTAATCCACGGCTCCCGATTCCAGGCCCAACAACTCATCGGCGTCATCGCAAAGGCCGGTGATGAACATGACCGGAATCTCACAGGTGCGGGGATCGGCCTTGAGTTGACGACACACTTCATACCCATTCATTTCGGGCATCATCACATCCAGCAGAATCAGATCCGGCATCGGTTCGATGAGCACCGCCTTGAGAGCGGCCCGTCCGTGAATGGCCGGACGAATCCGGTAACGATCGCTCAACGCCCCCTTGAGAATGGTGATATTCTCCGGGGAGTCATCCACCACCAGCAACGTCTTGAGTTGCGACTCTGGATGCGATGCCATCACGACTCCTCCCATTCGATTCCTGCCTCCCTGGACCACTGGCGCAAGGCTTCCAACGCGCCTTCATAATCATAGCCTGCCAGGAGCGTTTTCACACCTTCCAACCGCTCCGCCTCGCCGATATTCCGGATCCGGCCTTGTATCTCCTCGATGACCACCTCGGCCTCGGAATCGAAGTTGAACATCAACGCGGCAGCCCGACGGAACAAGGGGATCATCACGGCGGGATCCATGGGTTCCCCCGACCGCGACTCGATCGCTACGGCAGCGCGCGGAAAGGCCTGAGCAATGCTGGTCACCACCACCTCCAACGCTTCGATGACCCGATCGATCAAGGGAGGCAGGACATCCCATGCCACGACCTCCGGATGGGCCGCCCGTTCGACCGCTGCAGCGGCGGCGCTCAACGCCTGCGCCCCGATGCTGGCCCCTACCCCCTTGAGCGTATGCGCGGTCCGCTCCAGGGTACTCCGATCCCGTTGGGCCCATTGGGTCGCCATCATCCGTCCGGCATCCTGCTGACTCTGGACGAAGCGGACCAGAATGGTGCGATAGAGTTCTTCATCGCCGCCCATGGTGGCCAGACCGAACCGGGTATCGATTCCGCTCATCTGCGGGAAGGCCGCGCCTTCGCCCCCGGAAACCATCTCAGCCGACAGGCCCATCCCCGTGGACACCGCCCCCTTCTCCTCTCGCGGCGGTGCGGATATCGTCTCCGCCGTTTGCGTCAGCTTGGCCCCGGACGGTTTTTCCACCCCTGGAGGCATCCAGCGGATCAGGCTCGCGTATAGAAGAGGAGGCTCGATGGGCTTGGACACATAATCGTTCATGCCCGCCTGCAAACAGAGATCCCGATCGCCGCTCATGGCGTTGGCGGTCATGGCGATGATCGGCAAATGCTGCCATCGGGAGTCGGAGCGGATGCGTCGCGTGGCCTCGAAGCCATCCATGATCGGCATCTGGACATCCATCAACACCAGATCATACCGCCCGGTGGAGACCTTCTCCACCGCCTCGACCCCGTTGACCGCCACCTCCACCCGACACCCCACCATACCCCGCATGCCCCTGGCCACCTCCTGATTGAGTTCGTTATCCTCCACCAGCAACAAGAGACCTCCAATGAGCGGTCGGGCGTTGGGATCCGGAACCGCAGAATGCGCCCCGCCCCCCTGAGCCTGAGCGATCATCTCCAGCAGCGCGGAGGTGGTATACGGTTTCATCAGGAACCAGGGCACCTCCTCGCGACTGGCCGAGGAGCTGACTTCATCCTGACCGAAGGCCGTGACCAGAATCATCGGCGGGGCATGTTCCCGCAAGGCATCCCGCACCCGTCGCATCGCTTCCAGCCCATCCATGCCCGGCATGCGCCAATCCATCAACACCAGATCGAATGGATCGCCGGTGGCCGCACGCAAAATCCGATCCACGGCCTGCAACCCGTTTTCCGCCTCCTCGATGCGACAGGGATAGGGCGCCAGCATCTCCCGACAGACCCGACGGGCCATGGGATGATCATCGACCACCAGCAAACGGGAGGCGGTCAAACGGATCGGCGTCTCCTGGGCTGCGGGGAGGGTGTCGTGCTCCCCGGCGATGGGAAAACGCAACTGAAAGGAAAATTGAATCCCCCGACCCTCTCCGCTGACCAGCAGAATCTCCCCTCCCATCCGTTCGACCAGATGCCGACATATGGCCAATCCCAGGCCGGTGCCGCCATAACGGCGGGTGGTGGTGGAGTCGGCCTGCGTGAAGGCGGTGAACAGTCGCGACATCTGTTCGGGGGTCATGCCGATTCCGGTATCCCGCACCTTGAAGCCGACCGTCACCTCGGTGGCGGCGCGCTCGACCAGCAAAATTTCCAGACAGACCTCTCCCGCCTCGGTGAACTTGACCGCGTTGCTCAACAGATTGAGCAGCACCTGTCCCAGACGCAACGAATCGCCCAGCAACAACGGCGGCAGTTGATGATCCACGAAGACGATCAACTCCAGGGAGCGGTCCTGGGTCTTGGGAGCCACCATGGCGGCCACCCGATCCGCCACCTTGTCCATGGCGAAAGGCACCTGTTCCAGGGTCAACTTGCCCGCCTCGATCTTGGAAAAATCCAGAATATCGTTGATGATGTGCAACAGCGTGCGCCCCGCCTCCTCGATCCGGGACAGATAGTGACGCTGCTGCGTGTCGAGCGAGGTCTGCAAGGCCAGATG
>JADGBU010000089.1:9387-13476 GCA_015231295.1 Magnetococcales bacterium
CAACACCGCATTGATCGGGGTGCGGATTTCATGACTCATATTGGCCAGGAAAAACGATTTGGTCTGACTGGCGTTTTCGGCCATCTGGCGGGCGTTGTAGAGCACCGTGGTCTCCCGATGCAAGACCAGATAATAGGTCAACATCAGGAGGCTCACCAACAGGGCGATCAGGATGCCGAGCATGCGGTTGAGACGGGTGGTCTTTTCGACCTTCAGATAAATCACCGACCACCCCTCGTCATTGATCGCCAGACGACCGACCAGACGAGGCAGATGGGCCAACTCGAAGCGCATGCCATCCGACAACACCTGCTTGAAAAGCGGTGTGGTTTCGATCAACGAACCGAACTGTTTGGTCTCTTCCAGTCGGTTCATCACCTCGGAGGACAAAGGCCAGAGCGGTCGCGGTTCAAAGGCATCGAGACCGGAAAACAGGGCCACCCCATCCGGATTGACCAGAAAAGCCTGCCCGAATTTCTTGAACCCCAATTCGGCAGGAATCAAGGTTTTCTTGATTACCGCCACGCCGACGATCTCCTGACTCCCCGGCGTGCGGATCGGTGCCGACGCATAATAACCTGGCTCGGCGGACGTGACCCCATAGGCGAAATAGTGACCAATGCGCCCATCCATGGCTTGCTGAAAATAGGGACGGAAGCGATAATTCTTTCCCATGAAGCTGGAAGGCGTATTCCGGTTGGAAGCGGCCTGCACATCGCCCTGCGGATCCATCAAATAGGCGATCCCCTTGACCGAAGAGGCCAATTGATCCAAAGTGCTATCGATTTCCACGAGATGTTCGGCGTGATTCCTGTCACCATGCAGCATGGGCTGAACGATCCCGGCCAGAGCGATCACGCTGCCTTCGACGGCGAAGATCTCCCGGTTGATGCGATTGGTCAACCCCTCCAGATCATTGCGCAGGGCCGTGGATTGATCGTGCTGATAGAGTCGGCCCAGATGCTCGGTCAACAGCCACCCGGCCCCGAGCAGAAACAAAAAACCGCCGACGAAGAGGATGAAGAACCGTTTTTGCTGCTGAAACAACGGAGTGGTATCGGATTGATCCGTGGCCACCCCCCACAGGGCGATGGTGAGCAGCATGGCCAGAAGAGCGCGCACCAATTGAATGGGAATACCCGTGAAATTCAAAAAGAGAGTGCTGTTCACGACCGTCGCCGGCCAGAAGGGCAGAGCCGGCACCACCACGCCACTGGCCACGCCGTAAGCGAGCAGGCTCATGGCACCGACACGAAACCACCGCCGCCTGTCAACCATCGGCGTGCGGGAAGCGATCTCCCAGAAGAGCCACGCGCCGATCAGACAAGAGGGCAACACCAAACCATAGCGGATCCATACCGGAAAGCTGTCCACCCCGTGATACCAGGCAGCGACCCCGGCCACCGTCAGGGCCACCAGGGAGATGCCGTGTTTCCGACGCAGCGACAGTCGGACCGCCATCCCGGCCAACGCGAACTCCGCCAAAAAAAGAATGGAAACCGCATGAATGAAAAAACGCCCCGCATGGAACTCCGGAGTATCCCCGAAGACCATCTCCAGCAACTCCAACCATTCCGTCGCACCGTGCAGAAGACCGAAACCGGCCAACAATCGCCAAGAAAGCCCGGTCGAATCCTTTCGGGGCATGGAAAGACAGACCACCCCTAAAATCAGGAAGCTCAAGCCATACACAAAAAAGATATAATCCATCTGATCGGCAAACCAATCCGCCATTGACAGCCCCCTTTTAAAGTTTTACAATTTTTGCATATATTGCATAAATTGCGGAGGGCGTCAAGTCACAACCCCATCGGGCAACCATGAACATATTGACCAAACCGCTGATCCTGATTGTTGACGACAAACCGACCAATCTCAAGGCCCTGCGAGCCCTGCTGTCTGGTGTCGAAGCGGAAATCGTGGAAGCCAACTCGGGCAACGAGGCTCTGGCTCTGATGCTGGAGCATGAATTCGCCCTGGTGCTGCTCGATGTGGACATGCCCGGCATGGATGGCTTCGAAGTGGCCCGGACCGCCTTCCGGCTTGAACGGACCCGCAATCTGCAGGTTCTGTTCGTCACCGCCGCTGTTGGGATACCGGGCAGGAGCTGTGGATTATATCGAAAAACCGATCAATGACGAGGTATTGCATTCCAAGGTCTCGTTGTTTCTGAATCTCTACAACGCCCGCGCCGAATCGGAACGGCTGCGACAACAGTTGCAGATCACCGAAGAGCGATTCAAATTCGCGCTGGAAGGCAGCGACGATGGCATGTGGGATTGGGATATCCCCTCCGGCGAGGTCTATTTCAGTCCCCGACTGAGCGACATGCTCGGTTACGGACCCGATGAACTCCCCCCCCATATCAACACCTGGAAACAGATGGTCCATCCCGATGACCTGGCCATGGTCACGTCGGTGCTGGATTCACATCTGGCCGGTCGCACTCCCTTCTATCAAACCGAACATCGACTCCGGAACCAGAACGGCTCCTGGCTCTGGATCCTCGACCGGGGCAAGGTGGTGACGCGCACTCGCAATGGCGCCCCGTTGCGCATGGTGGGCACCCATCAGGACATCTCCCAGCGCAAACAACTGGAAGCGGAGATCCGTCAAGGCAAGGAACGCTACGAAGAGTTGACCAATCGCATTCCGGTCGGCGTCTACAAATTCCGCTTCAGCCGTCAGGGGGCGATGTCTTTCGACTATCTCAGCGAACCCTGTTGCACCCTGCTGGGTCTGCAACGGGAAGCCTTGATGAAAGACATCTCCCTCGCCTTTCGCTCCGCCCATCCGGAGGAGCAGGAGGCGTTGATCCGTCGCAATCTGGAAGTCTCCCGCAGCAGGGAGCCTTTTCTGTGGATCGGACGCTTTCTGGTCGAGGGCAAAATCCGCTGGATGCAGATCCAGTCCACCCCCCACACCGAAGACAACGGCGACACCACCTGGGATGGCGTGGTGATCGACATCACCGAACGCAAATTGCTGGAAAATGCCCTGCTGACCGCCAAACAGGAGGCCGAACGGGCCAATCGGGCCAAAAGCCGCTTTCTGGCCACCATGAGCCATGAAATCCGCACCCCGATGAACACCATCCTCGGCATGGGGGAGATGCTGCGGGAGTCGCCTCGCCTTTCGCCACGGGAACGGCAGTTCGTGCAGATCGCCAACCGGGCCGGAGATGCCCTGATGGCCCTGATCAACGACATTCTCGACCTCTCCAAGATCGAGGCGGGACAACTGCGGCTGGAACAGATCCCCTTCTCTCCGGAGGCCGAGGTCAGGCAGGCGTTGGCCATCACCCGCCCCAGCGCGACCGCCAAAGGCATCGACACCCTCTGCACCCTCGATCCCGATCTGCCCCCTCATGTTCTGGGAGATCCGCAACGTCTGCGTCAGATTCTGCTCAATCTGCTCGGCAACGCGGTCAAGTTCACCCAGCAGGGACGCATCTCCATTCAGGCCAAGGCCGTGGATGCGGAGTCGATTCAATTCACCGTCGAAGACAGCGGCATCGGCATTCCGGAGGATCGCCTGGAGGCGATCTTTCTGCCCTTCATGCAGGCCGAAGACTCCACCACCCGCCGTTTCGGCGGCACCGGACTGGGATTGAGCATCTGTCAGCAACTGGTGGGTCACATGGGAGGGCGCATCTGGGCCGAAAGCCGTCTTGGGGTGGGCAGTCGGTTTCACTTCACGATTCATCTGCCCCGGGCCGACAATCCGGAGGAGAGCCGATCTCCCCGAGAGGATCTCAACCCCTCCCGGTCGGGAGCCAACCATCACACCCCGAGAATCCTTTTGGTGGATGATACCGAAGACAATCGACTGGTGGTGGGTGCCTTTCTGGAAGGGGGGCCCTATCAACTGGTGGAGGCGGCCAGCGGTGCCGAAGCCCTGCACCAGTTCGCCTCCTCGCGGTTCGATCTGATTTTCATGGATGTGATGATGCCGGACATGGACGGCCTGGAGACCACCCGTCGCATCCGGGCCCTGGAGCTGACCAAAGGGATGAAACGGACCCCGGTGATCGCTCTGACCGCCAACGCCATGAAAGAGGATATGGAACAGACCCTGGCCGCCGGATGT
>JADGBU010000089.1:13486-13996 GCA_015231295.1 Magnetococcales bacterium
CATCTGTCCAAACCGCTGCGACGTACCGATCTGATGGAGGTGCTGAACCGTCACATCGGGATGATCCCGCCCGCACCGGCCACCCCCGAACCCAAACGTCCCCACGCCATCCCGCACACGGTCATCGATCAGGAAACGCTGTCCCAACTCAAGGACGAAACCGGTCGGGGCTTCATCCGCATCGTGGAGATGTTTCTCAAGAATCTGCCCGGACGACTCGAAGCCCTGCAACAGGCCCGGGAGAGTCGGGATTCCGAAACCCTGCGTCAGGTTGCCCACAAGCTCAAGGGCACATCGAGCACCTTCGGAGCCACTCGCTTTTCCACCCTGTGCGCCGAACTGGAACAGCTCGCCAACCGGGATCCCAGCCAGGATACGCTGCAAGAGATGCTGAACCAGGTGCAGGAGGAGGGCCAGGAGGTGCAAAAATATCTGGAATCGGTGCTGAATGAATGGAAACTCCCATGATGGATTGAGAGGTCTCCCCCATGTCCGGAATCCTACCCGATC
>JADGBU010000090.1:0-359 GCA_015231295.1 Magnetococcales bacterium
ATCGCCGTCAATTTGGTGATCAGGGCATTGGCTTTCTCTTCGCTGGAAAAGGCACCCAACTGAACCGTATAACTGGCTTCCGCCGGGATGAGTTTTTCGGGGGGCTCTTCGACCGCCGGTCGGGGGGGCTGCGGAGGCGTCGCGCCCGGAGGGAGGGCGAGGGCCGCGATTCCGGGGATCGGGGGAATGGAGGGCCTCTTGACCGGTTCCGCCCGACGCTCTTGAAGATCGTTCCCCTTGACCGCCGGAGCGGGATGGGCGGGATGGTTGACCTCTTCCGGAGTCCGGGTTTCCGGTTGGGTGGGTTCCGGGCCGGTGGCCGACGGATCGGTCGCGGGGTTGGTTTTTTCCCGCGTCGC
>JADGBU010000090.1:433-13952 GCA_015231295.1 Magnetococcales bacterium
GCCGCCACGATGAAAAGAATCAGTCCATTCATGATCATCACAAGAATGAACTGTTCACGGTTGGGAGATATTTTCATGTCACAGCCCTTGAATCCGATGGATCATTTCCCCGGTCGTGCGAAAAATGAGTCCGTGCAGACCCTGTCCATGACCTGTTTTTGATTGTTCCGGGCAGGGTTTTTCGATATGTTGACGCCATGATGCGGATTGTCGCATTGGAGTCGGGGGGATGGCAAGTGGCCGCATCGTCCCTCCGGCGGAGCGGGAGGCGATCGATCGGCCTTGCTGGCGGGGTTGCGGAAGGGGGAACGCATGAATGACCGGTCCGAACCGAAAAAGGATGAGTTCGATACGCCGTGGAAGCGGATGATCGAAGGATATTTCGATGATTTCATCGCGTTTTTCATGCCGCACGCCCACGATGCGATCGAGTGGAGCAAAGGTTATGTCTTTCTCGACAAGGAGCTGTCGCGCATCGCCCGGGAGTCCGAGATCGGCGACCGTCATATGGACAAGCTGGTCCGGGTCTGGAAAAAGGGAGGCGAAGAGCAATGGGTGTTGATTCACGCCGACATCCAGGGCGATCGCAAGGAGCAGTTCGCCTCCCGGATGTACACCTATCAATATCGCGCCTACTATCTCAAGAAAATGCTGGTGGTGGGTCTGGCCGTCCTGGCCGATGAATCCCCGTTGTGGCGACCCATGGAGTTTCATCAGACTTTGTGGGGGTCCGAGGTGATCTACCGGTTCAATACCGTGAAACTGCTCGACTATCAGGATCGTATCGAGGCGTTGGAAAATTCGGACAACCCCTTTGCGATCGTGGTTCTGGCCCATTTGCAGGCCAAAAAAACCAGAACGGAGTGGGAAACCCGTTATCGGGTGAAAGGACAGCTGATTCGTACACTGTATCAACGCGGCTTCTCGAAAGATCGGATTATTGACCTGTTCGGTTTCATCGACTGGGTTCTGGCCTTGCCGACAGAAGCCGAAAAGAGATTCTGGAACGAACTCATGCGCTTTGAGGAGAGTCAGAAAATGCCATACATCACGAGTGTCGAACGAATCGGGCAGGAAAAAGGCCGGGCACTGGGGAGAATAGAGGGTCGAAAGGAGGGCAAGGCGGAAATGCTGATCGAATTGCTCCAGGAGCGGTTCGGCCTGGTGCCCGAGCCGGTCCAAGAACAGGTGACGGCGGCGGGTCTGGACGATTTGAACGCCTGGACCCGGAAGATTTTCACGGCAGAGTCGTTACAGGAGGTGTTTCGGTGAGGTTCGAGCCCGCATGAAGGCGCACCCTTCCGGCCTGATACTGATTCATGGCAACCGCATCGAGTTGTTGCGGGATGATCTGGTGGAGCGCATGCATCGGGCTCCTCTGGCTCCGCTGGAGAATGAGATCATTCTGGTGCAGAGCAATGGCATGGCCCAGTGGCTCAAGCTCGGGATCGCCGGAGAGCCGGGCGGACAGGGTGGGGGTGGTCTGCCGGGCGTCGGGATCGCCGCCGCCCTGGAGCTGTTGTTGCCGGCCCGGTTTTTGTGGCAGGTCTATCGGGCGGTGCTTGGCGGAGAGGGGGTGCCCGAGGAGTCTCCTTTCGACAAGACGCGATTGATCTGGCGGTTGATGCGGCTGTTGCCGGAACTGGCGGTCCGGGAACCGTTCGCGCCGTTGCGTCGTTTTCTCGAACGCGACGACGATCTGCGCAAACGGTTTCAACTGGCCGAGCGGCTGGCCGATCTGCTGGACGGCTATCAGGTCTATCGGGCGGATTGGCTGGCGGCCTGGGCCGGGGGAGAGGATCGGCTGATCGACGCGCGCGGGGGCAGCGACCCCCTGCCGGAGGAGCAACGCTGGCAGGCCGCTCTGTGGCGGGCTCTGCGCGAGGATGTGAATCGCCACCCCGATGAGGACGAGGAGAAGGGACTCCGGGCCTCGCGCGCCGGACGGGCCGAGGTGCACGCGGCGTTTTTGCGGCGGGCCGCCGGGTGGCGCGACCGGTCGCCTCCGCCGGGATTGCCGCGTCGGGTGATGGTGTTTGGCATCACCTCTTTGCCGCGTCAGTCGGTGGAGGTGCTGGTGGTGTTGAGCCGCTGGACTCAGGTGGTGATGTATGTCCACAATCCGTGTCAATATTTCTGGGCCGACATCGTGCCGGAACGGGAGTTGCTGCGGGGAGGAAGACGAGGCAGCCGGGTGCGCGAGGGCTTTCCGGAGAGTCTGCCCGAGGGGTTGATGCATCTGCACGCGCAGCCTTTGCTGGCGGCCTGGGGCATGCAGGGACGGGATTTCATCGGGCTGTTGGAGGAGTACGCGGGAGAGGGGATCGGGATGGGGGATGCCGACTCCTGCGTGTGGGAGATTCAACGCGAAGAGTGTTTCGTCTCGACCGATCCGGAGCCGCAGACCCTGTTGCAGCAGTTGCAGGACGACATCCTCGAACTGCGCCCCCTGGATGAAACCCGGATGCGCTGGCCCGAGGTGCGGGCGCATCGGGATCGATCCATTGGTTTTCATGTGGCCCACGGTCCATTGCGTGAGGTCGAAATTCTGCACGATCGGCTGTTGGCGGCCTTTCAGGCCGACCCCTCCCTGACGCCTCGGGATGTGCTGGTGATGGTGCCGGATATCAATGGCTATGCGGCCCTCGTGCAGGCGGTGTTCGGGTTGCCCGAGCGTCATGATCCCCGTTTTATTCCTTTTGTGTTGGCCAATCGGGAGCGTCGTCCGGCGGATCCTTTGCTGGTGGCGGTGGAGCGTCTGCTCGCGCTGCCCCAGGCCCGTCTGACCGCCAGCGATTTGATCGACTGGCTCGAAGTTCCGGCGTTGCGCCGTCGTTTCGCGCTGGCCGAGGAGGATCTGCCCACGTTGCGGGTCTGGATTCGCGATTCCGGGATTCGTTGGGGCCTGAACGAGTCCCATCGTGTCGCGTTGGGACTGCCGGAGCGGGTGGGGGAGGAGGCGTTGCGTCACACCTGGCTGTTCGGCTTGCGGCGCATGCTGTTGGGCTACGCGGTGGGGGATCGGGGCGGGGTGTGGCGGGGAGTCGTGCCCTATGACGAAATCGACGCCGGAGGCGCGGAGCTGTTGGGTGCGTTGGCGGGTTTCGTCGAGGCGTTGGAGAGGCATTGGCGGATTTTGGGCACTCCGGCTCCGGTGCGGGAGTGGTGTGCGCGGTTTCGCGGATTGTTGGGGGATTTTTTTCTGCCCGGCGACGACGACGGAGACGCCTATACCCTGATGCAACTGGATGGCGTGCTGGATCCCTGGCTGGAGCTGTGTGACGAGGCCGGTCTGAACGACCCGTTGCCGCTGTCGGTGGTGGGGGAGTATTGGCTGTCTCGTCTGGAGGAGGGGGGGCTTTCTCAGGGCTTTTTCGCCGACGCGGTGACGTTTGCCACCTTGATGCCGATGCGGGCCATTCCGTTTCGGCAGGTCTGTCTGCTGGGGATGAACGATGGAGAGTTTCCCCGTCCCGGCATTCGTATGGATTTCGATCTGATGCGGGGACGATATCGACCGGGGGACCGCTCCCGGCGGGAGGATGACCGGTATCTGTTTCTGGAGGCTCGCCTGTCGGCCCGTCAGACGTTGTATCTTTCCTGGGTGGGGCGGAGCATTCACGACCATGCCGAGGCTCCCCCTTCGGTACTGGTCGGGCAGTTGCGGGATCATCTGGCGGCGGGGTGGGTGTTGGCCGACGCTCCGGGCAGTCGGGAAGAGCGGGGAATGGCCCTGGTGAAGGCTCTCACGGTGGAGCACCGGTTGCAACCCTTCAGCCGGGACTATTTTCCGGTGGTGGCCGACAGGTACTCTCCCTGGTTCACCTATGCCCACGAGTGGCGTCCCGGAGAGCGCGAAGCGCGGGAGAAACGGCAGTCGGGCGTGCCGGATGCGACCTCTCCGGCCTGCTCGATCCCGAAGATGATCTCCCCGGATGGTTGCGCCCCGGACTCCTTGTCCCCGGAAACCGACTCTGCGTCCCTCTTGCCGCCGGAAACCCTGATCTCTGTCCCTCGGGTGGAGCCCTTGACCTTGCGGGAGTTGGGTCAATTTTTGAAAGATCCGGTGAAGCATTTTTTCATGCGTCGCCTGGGGGTTGATTTTAAGGGTCTGGAGCCGATGCTCGACGATTGCGAACCCTTCTCCCTGGATGGTCTGGAGTCCTGGAAGCTGCGCGATGCGTTGTTGCGCAAGCCCGAAAGCGCGGCCATCGCTTCGGGACTGGAGGAGATTCGTTTGCGCGGCGCGTTGGCCGATGGGGGATTCGGTCAACTGATGAGCGAGTCGTTGCGGATCACGCTGGAAGAGGTGGTGACGCGGGTTTGGGAGCAACGGGCCCGTTGGCCGATTCCGGGGTCCGGGGGCGAGGAGCTGCTGTGGCAGGGGGTGATCGACGGAGAATCCCTGGAGATTGCCGATCGCGTGACCGGGATCGGTCTGGATCTCCGGGGTGAACGGGGCCGGGTGGTGGTGACGGCGAGCGTGTTGACTCAGGATCGGCACGATCGGTATGAGAAGGTGTTGGGGCATTGGGTGGAGCATCTGGGGGGGCATCTGGCGGGAGGACCGTTGACCACGGTGATTGTGAGCGGTGCGGGAGAGATATCGTTTCGGCCTTTGACGGTCGAGGCAGCGGAAGCGCGGCTGCGGGAGATCGTGGCTGCCTGGCAAAGCGGCATGCGGCGACCGTTGCCCCTGGCACCGGGCATCGCGCTGGCCTGGTTGCGCGATGGCGGCGCGGCAGGGGAGGCCTCCGGAGCGTTTTTGCGGGCGTGTGAGCGGGAGTGGTCCGGGAATTCTTATCTGACGCGGGTCTATCCGGATTTTGCCGCCCTTTCGGCCAGTGGCGAGTTTGCGATGCTGGCCGAGCGTCTGTTGCGTCCGCTGATCGACGCGGGACCGGGAGGGACGGATGCCGATGGCTGACTCACCGCCGCTGCGGGAACTCGACCCGTTACGTTTTTCGTTGCGGGGTCGGCATCTGATCGAGGCCAGTGCCGGGACGGGCAAGACCTATACCATCGCGCTGCTTTATGTGCGACTGGTGCTTGGGCACGGGGTGGAAGGATGCGCCATGCGTCCGTTGATTCCGCCGGAAATTCTGGTTGTGACCTTCACCAAGGCGGCGACCCGTGAGTTGCGGGATCGGATTCGGGTGCAGTTGTCCCGCGCGGCGGTCTGTTTCCGGGAGGAGAGCGAACAGCCGGAGCCCTCTTTGCTCGCGTTGCGGGATGATTTTCCGGTCGAGGCGTGGCCGGGCTGCGCCCGCAAGCTGCAACTGGCTGCGGAGTGGATGGATGAGGCGGCGGTGGAGACCATTCACGGCTGGTGCAACCGCATGTTGCGGGAGCATGCTTTCGATAGCGACAGCCTGTTCACGCAGCAACTGGAGGGGGACTCCGGAGAGCTGTTGGCCGAGGTGGTGCGGGACTATTGGCGGGTGTATCTGGCGGGGCTCTCCGTGGATCAGGCTCGTGAGGTGGGCGACTGCTGGTCCGATGTGGAGACGCTGCTGTCCAAGGTGCGGCGGCTGTTGGGCCGGGTCGGGCGGCTGGAGCCTGCGGGAGAACCGACGGCGATCATCGGGGAGGGGTTGGCCATCAAGCAGTGGCTGCTCGACTCGAAACCCGCCTGGCGTGACTGGATCCCGGAGTTGCGTCTGCTGCTGGATCGGGCGGTGGCCGGCAAAAGCGTGGATGGTCGCAAGCTTCAGGCCCGTTATTATACCCCCTGGTTGCAGACTCTGGAGGCGTGGGCTTTGGATGACCGTCCGCTTTTTCCCGAGTTGTCCGACAGTGCCTGGCATCGGCTCTCTTCCGAGGGGCTGGCCGAGGCGTGGAAAAGCGGCACCCCGCCGGAGCATCCCGCCGTGCGGGCCATGGACGCGATGCGGGCGGCGCGGACCGAGGGAGCGGGTCGCTGTCACCGTCTGCTGACCCACGCCGTCCGTTGGATCGCGGCGCGGTTCGCCGCCGAAAAGAACAGTCGGGCCGTGATGGAGTTCGACGATGTGTTGCAACGCCTCGATGGGGTGTTGTCGGCGGCCAACGGTCCCGGATTGGCCGCGTTGCTGCGTCGTCAGTTTCCCGTGGCGTTGATCGACGAGTTTCAGGATACCGATCCGGTGCAGTATCGGATTTTCGATCGGATCTATCCCGACCACTCCGGGGAGGAGGATGGCACGACGCTGGTCTTGATCGGCGATCCCAAACAGGCGATCTATTCATTTCGCGGCGCGGATATTCACACCTATCTGGTGGCGCGGCGCATCGGCGCGGAGCGGCTGCACACCCTGAGAAAAAATTATCGCTCCACCATGGCGATGGTGGCGGCGGTGAATACGCTGTTCGGGGAGGCCGAGGCGCGTTCGGCGGGCGGGGCGTTTCTGCATCGGGCGGGGAAGGAGAATCCGATTCCGTTCGTCACCGTGGCCGCCCATGGACGCCAGGAGCGTTTCGAGGTCGAGGGGGAGCCGGTTTCCGCTTTGACTTTCTGGTGGACGCTGGACTCCGCGCAAGCCATGGCTGCGGCCTGTGCCAGCGAAATGGTGCGGTTGTTGAATTTGGGGCAGCGGGAGCGGGCCGGTTTTGTCGGGGAGGGGGCGGAATGGCGGGGCGTTCGGCCTTCGGATATGGCGGTGCTGGTCCATCGGCGTCAGGAGTATCTGGAGATGCGCGAAGCCCTGGCGATCCGGGGGGTTCGTTGCGTCTATCTGTCCGACAAGGATTCGGTCTACCGGACCCCGACCGCCATCGAGTTGCATCATTGGCTGTCGGCCTGCGCCGCGCCGGATGATCCCGGACGGATTCGCACCGCGCTGGCGACGCGCATTCTGGGCGTGGGCTGGCGGGAGATCGACGCCTTGAGTCGCGACGAGGGGTTGCTGGAACAGCGCATCCGGCAATTTCGCGGCTATCAGCAGGGGTGGCGGCGTCAGGGGGTGTTGCCGATGTTGCGACGCCTGATGCACGACTTCCGGGTGCCGGAGCGGTTGTTGCGGGATCTGGCCGACGGGGAGCGGATTCTGACCGATCTGTTGCATCTGGCGGAACTGATGCAGAAAAACAGTGCCGCCCTGGAAGGGGAACTGGCCCTGATCCGGGATCTGGAGCGTCTGATTCAGGATGAGCAGGGCAGCGCGGAAGAGGAGAGCGAACGTCTGATGCGACTGGAAAGCGATGCGGATCTGGTGCGGATCGTATCGGTTCACAAGTCCAAGGGGCTGGAATATCCGTTGGTTTTTTTCCCTTTTGCCGCCCATTGTCGTCCGGTGAGTGGCCGGGATCTGCCCTTGAGCTGGAGCGATGACCAGGGGGTGGAGCGGTTGGCCTTCGACGATCCACGGGGGGAGGTGATTCCCCGTCTCGACCGGGAGCGGTTGCAGGAGGATTTGCGCAAGCTTTATGTGGCGTTCACCCGCGCGCGGCATGCCACCTGGGTGGGGGTGGTCTGGTCGCGGGGATTTGATAAAAGTGCCCTGCGTCATCTGCTCACCGAGCGGAGTGCGGTGACTGCGGAGGAGATCGAGCCGTTGCTGACCGCTCTGAATCGGCCTGATGGTTCCATGCGGGCGGTGGCGGCTCCGGAGGCGGATGCCTCTTGTTTTCAGCCGCCGGAGCGGCAGGAGGCGATCGGTCCGGCCCGTCGGGCCCATCGGGTGGTGCGGGCCGGATGGTGGATCGGGAGTTATTCGGCCATCAACACGCCGGCTGGCCGGGGCGGCGGGGAGTCGGCCCCGGAAAGCCCCGAAGAGGAGCTGTTCCGGGAGTTGGGCCGGGAACGGGAGAGCGAAGCGGCAGGTTGGGAGGGCGACGCCGAATGGGACGAGGGCAGCGTCGGCAGAGCTGCGGTCGGGCCTGCGGTCGGAGCTGTGGTCGGAGTTGCCATGGGCTCGGATGCCGGTGCGGAGTCGGATGCCGGGGCAGCGTGGCACACCTTTCCCCGTGGGGCCAAGGCTGGCACCTTTTTGCACGATCTGTTGGCTTGGTGCGCGCTGCAGGGCTTTGCCAAAGTGGCGGCGGATCCGGAAGGATTGCGGGAGTTGGTCGCCCGTCGGTGTCAGCCTCGGGGATGGGCGGCCTGGATCGAGCCCGTGACCGGATGGCTGTTGCGCCTGTTGTCCACCCCCCTGGAGCTTGACCCGCTCACCGGAGACGAGGCGGACGCCCTGCGCCTGATGGATCTGACCCGCTATCAGGCGGAGATGGAGTTCATGGTGGCGGCGCAACGGGTCTCCACCGGAGCACTCGATGCGTTGGTGCGAGGCTTCACCCTGTCCGGGGTCGAGCGCGTCGGGGTGGCGGATCAGACGCTGCATGGCATGCTGAAAGGGTTCATGGATCTGGTGTTCGAGCATCGGGGGCGATATTTTGTGTTGGATTACAAATCCAATCAGCTCGGCCCGGATGATCGCGCCTACTCCCGGGAGGGAATGTGCGCCGAAATGCTTCATGCCCGCTACGAGTTGCAGTATGTGTTGTATCTGTTCGCCTTGCATCGTCATCTTCAGGCGAGGCTGCCGGATTATGATTACGATCGGCACATGGGCGGGGCGATCCATTGGTTTGTGCGTGGGATCTGCTCCCCTGGTCAGGGTCTGTTCGTCGATCGTCCCCCCCGATCGCTTTTCGAGGAGCTGGACGCCCTGTTTCGCTCCGGGAACGGGGAGGAGTCTCCATGAGTGATTCCGATCTGAGCGATCTGCTGCTCCGCTGGCAGGCGCGGGGATGGCTGCGACCCATCGATGTGGTGTTCGCTTTTTTTGTGCGTCGGGACTCCCCGGAGAGTGATCCCTGGCTGATGTTGGCCGCCGCACTGGTGAGTCATCAGGCCGGGCGGGGGCATGTGCATCTGGATCTGGCCGCCGTGCTGGAACAACCCGAATTGGTGTTGGCGATTCCGCCGGAAGGAACCCGCTTTCGGGAGCGGAGTCTGGACCCGGATCGTCCCGAGCGGGTGTTGTCGGGTCTGAAGCTCTCCCGATGGTTGTCGGCTCTGGCCGATCCCCGTTGGGTGGCGGTCGGGCCGGAGGCCGGAGCGGGCACCACCCCGCTGGTGCTCGAAGGCGCGCGGCTGTCGTTGCGCCGCTATTGGCAGTGCGAACGGGAGGTGTGGTCGGAGTTGTCGCGCCGATTGGGAACGCCGGTCGATCCGGTTCCGGAATCCCGGCAGATCCGACGGATTCTCGATGCCCTGCTGCCGACGGTTTCCCTTCAGGGTCAGTCCACGGATTGGCAACGGATGGCGTGCGCCCTGATGGCCCGGAGCCGTTTCGGGGTGATCACCGGGGGGCCGGGCACCGGCAAGACCACCACCGTGGTGCGTCTGCTCGCTCTGTTGCAGATTCTGGCCCAGAGCGGAGCTGCGGAGGGGGGGCGTCCTTTGCGGATTCGTCTGGCCGCGCCCACCGGCAAGGCGGCGGCCCGCCTGAGCGCGTCGATTCTGCGGGAACTCGATCGTCTCGCGCCGTTGCTTCTGGAGTGGGGTGTGGGCATTCCGGCCTCCATTCCCCGGAGCGTGACCACTTTGCATCGATTGATGGGGGGGCAGCGGGAGAGTCGTCATTTTCGTCATCATCGGGACAATCCCTTGTGGGTCGATGTGCTGGTGATCGATGAAGCCTCGATGGTGGGGCTGGAGTTGATGGCGGATGTTCTGGCCGCGCTTCCGGGAGAGGCGCGATTGATTCTGTTGGGGGATCGGGATCAACTCGCCTCGGTGGAGGCCGGATCCTTGTTGGGGGAGCTGTGTCAACGGGCTTTGGAGGGCGGGTACACTCCGGAGACCCGCGCCTGGCTGGCCGATGCCACCGGTCACGAGATCGAGGCCGGGTTGATCGATCCGGCGGGCACGCCGTTGGATCAGGCGGTGGTGATGTTGCGGCGCAATTTCCGGTTTTCGGAAGCCAGTGGCATTGGGCGATTGGCCTGGGCGGTCAATTCCGGGGATCCCGCTGCGGTGGAGCAGGTGTGGCGGCAGGGATATGCGGATCTGGCGTGGTTTTCCATTCGGGAGCAGGGGGGGCTGTTCGGAAAGCTGGTGGTCGATGGGGTGGAAACCGGGGGCTCGATGGTGGTCGGATCCGAGAAAAATGGGGAGTTTTCCACCCGACAGGGGGGCTATCGGAGCTATTTGCAGTGTGTGCGGGATAAACGGCCCGCGCTCGACGCGGAGCCGGTGCGGTTCGATGAATGGGCGCGGGAAGTGGCTCGGATTCACGGTGCTTTTCAGGTGTTGTGCGTGTTGCGACAGGGGCCGTGGGGTGTCGAGGGGCTGAACGGACGCATCGCCCGTCATCTGCGGGAGGCGGGTTTGATCCCCGGAGGCCGGGAGTGGTATGCGGGACGCCCGGTGATGATCACGCGCAACAATCACGAACTCGGCCTGATGAATGGCGATATCGGCATCACGCTCGAACTGCCCGTGGCGGGGAGATGGCTGTTGCGGGTGGCCTTCCCCGGCAAGGATGGCGCGGAAGAGGCGATCCGCTGGTTTCCCCCGAGTCATTTGACCAGCGTCGAAACCGTGTATGCGTTGACGGTCCACAAGTCTCAGGGTTCGGAGTTTTCGCGGGTGGTGTTGGTGTTGCCGGACCATCTGACGCCGATTCTCACCCGGGAGCTGCTTTATACCGGCATCACCCGGGCGCGGGATGGGTTTCTGCTGGCCTGCGGGGGGGATCGCGCCTTATTGGCTCAGGCGGTCACGCGTCGCATCGTGCGGGCCAGCGGTCTGTTGACCCATTGAAAAAAAAGAGGGGGTCTGGGGGATTCATCCCTCAGGGTTTTGACTTTCAAATATAAAAATTTTATCTTCATACCCTGAAAATCCCAAGGGCTTCGCCCCTGGACCCCACCAGGGGCCAATGGCCCCTGGACCCCAATGGTAGTTGCTCCGGAGTCCTTCGCATGACCTGCCCTCTCCCCATGATCCCGTTGACCGTAGCCATCTCTTCCCGCGCGCTTTTCGATCTGGAGGAGAGCCACGCGGTTTTCTGCGCCGAGGGGGTGGAAGCCTACGCCAAATGGCAGATCGCTCGGGAAGAGGAGCCGCTCGCACCCGGTCCGGCCTTTCCACTGGTACGCAAACTGCTCGCCCTCAACCGGCTCGATCCCCCCGTGACCCGCGTGGAGGTGATTCTGTTGTCCCGCAACAGCGCGGACAGCGGATTGCGGGTCTTCAACGCCATTCGTCATCACGGGCTGGCGATCACCCGCGCCGTCTTCACCACCGGCGGCAGTCTCTGGCAATATGCGGCGGCTTTTCAGGCGCATCTGTTTCTCTCGCTGGATCCGGAGGATGCCCGTCTGGCCACGCTGGCGGGTCTGGCGGCGGCGGTGATTCTGCCCTCCGGGGGCGCGGCGGCGATGGAGGGGACGCCGCCCCCCTTGCGCATCGCTTTCGACGGGGATGCGGTGCTCTTTTCCGACGCCTCGGAGCGGATCTATCAGGAACAGGGGCTGGCCGCCTTTCAGGAACACGAACAGCGCGCCGCGCGCGAACCCTTGCCCGAAGGTCCGTTCAAGCCGCTGCTGGAGGCGATTCAAAGGATTCAGCGGCTGCAACCGGAACAGTGTCCGATTCGCACCGCGCTGGTGACTTCCCGGGGAGCCCCGGCCCATGAACGGGTCATCCGCACCTTGCGCGCCTGGAACATCCGGGTCGATGAGCTGCTGTTTCTGGGGGGCATGGACAAGGGACCGTTTCTGGCCGCCTTCGGGGCCGATATCTTCTTCGACGACCACACCGGACATTGTGAATCGGTACGTCGCTTCGTCCCCGCCGGACAGGTGCCCCGTCTGGTCAAATCTCACGTCGCGCCGGGGGAATCATGAAAATCTGTCATACTTCGGATTGGCATCTGGGTCATCTGCTGTGCGGTCAGCGGCGTTACGAGGCGTTTGCCGCGTTTCTGGATTGGCTGGTGGAAACCCTGGAGCGGGAACAGGTCGAACTCCTGTTGATCGCCGGGGATCTGTTCGACACCGCCACCCCGAGCAATCGGGCTCAGGAGCTGTATTATCATTTTTTGTCCCGTGTCGCGCTTACGGGTTGTCGTCATGTGGTGGTGATCGGCGGCAATCACGACTCTCCCGCCTTTCTCGATGCCCCGAAAGCGTTGCTCGCCGCGTTGAATGTCCACGTGGTGGGGGCGGTCGGCGACTCCCTGGAAGAGGAGGTGCTGTTGCTCTCGACTCCGGAGGGGCGTCCGGAGCTGCTGGTGTGCGCGGTTCCTTATCTCCGGGATCGGGACATTCGCCTCTCGGAGGCCGCCGAAAGCCCGGAAGACAAGGATCGCAAGTTGATCCAGGGGGTTCGGGATCACTATGCCGCCGTGCTGGAGATCGCCCGGCGTCGCCGGGAGGCGTTGGGCGTGGAGCTGCCATTGGTGGTGATGGGTCATCTGTTCGCCACCGGAGGCCGGGTACACGATGGAGATGGCATGCGGGATCTTTATGTGGGCTCCCTGGCGCAGATTTCCGTGGGCATCTTTCCCGACGAGGTGGATTATCTGGCCTTGGGCCATCTGCATCTGGCGCAGCAGGTGGGCGGTCTGGAAACCAGACGCTACAGCGGTTCACCGCTGCCGTTGGGATTCGGCGAGGCGGGACGGGAGAAGAGTCTTTGTCTGGTGACGTTTCAGGGGCGCGTTCCGAGTGTGCGGTTGCATCCGGTGCCGGTGTTTCAGGCTCTGGAGCGGATCCGGGGCGACCGGACGCGCATCCTGGAGCGGCTGAAGGCGTTGACCTCGACCCGCAGTCGGGTATGGGTCGAGGTGATCCATGAGGGAGGCGAACCGCTCGGGGATCTGCGCGAGCGGTTGACGGAGGCGGTGGCGGCGAGTGGGGTGATGATTCTGCGGGTCAAGGATCAACGTTCCGCCGGGCCGCTGCCGGAGGAGTCGCCGGATGAACGGGTGGAGGAGTTGGAGCCGGAGGCGGTGTTCGAACGGTGTCTGCTGCTGCGGGGGGTGCCCGAGCCGCTGTGCCGGGAGCTGCGCCAGGCCCATGGGGAGGTGCTCGCCGCGCTGCGGCAGGAGGATCCTCACGGTGAGGAGGGCGAGGGATAGATGCGCATTTTACAGATACGTTTCAAGAATTTGAACTCTCTGGTCGGGGAGTGGCGCATCGATCTGACCCATCCGGCCTTTGTGGGGGATGGTATTTTTGTCATCACCGGTCCCACCGGCGCGGGCAAGACCACCATTTTCGATGCCATCTGTCTGGCGTTGTACGGCAGAACGCCCCGGCTTGACCGGATCAGCCGCAGCGACAACGAGATCATGTCCCGCTTGACCGGCGACTGTTTCGCCGAGGTGACGTTCGAAACCCACGAGGGACGCTATCGGTGTCACTGGCGTCAGCATCGGGCCCGACGCAAACCCACGGGCGAGCTGCAACAGGCCGCCCACGAGTTGGCCGAGGCCGATACCGGCACCATCCTCGAAGAGAAACTGTCGGCGGTGTCCGGACGGGTGGCGCAGATCACCGGCATGGATTTCGACCGGTTCACCCGTTC
>JADGBU010000091.1 GCA_015231295.1 Magnetococcales bacterium
TTGTTCCCGATGACGGTATCATCCCCCGAGGAGCCGTAAAGACGCTCGATGCTGATCCAGCTCTTGCCGCTGAAATCCGTGGTGCCTCCCGAGGCGATGGTGACATAATTCTCATAACCCGCCGTGCCTTGCAGGGTGGTGATCAGGTTCAACTGGGCCGGGGTCAGGGTCACATCGGCGTCGGTGGAGAGGGTGAAGGTTTCGATGCTGCTCAAGGTGGCCTGCGAAAAGTCGAACGCATAATAATCCATCTGAATCGAATCCGACCCGGTTCCGCCACTCACGGATTCGGCCAATCCGTTGATGTCTGAGGTGTTGTAGCCGTAGACGAACTGGTCGTCCCCGCCGCTGCCCTGGAGAACATCCGTCCCCCCACCTCCGGTGATGGTATCGTTTTCGGCAGTGCCGGTGAGAGTGTCGTTGCCGGCGGTTCCGTTGAGGATGGAAAGAAGCTGGTCGGAGTCCACGGGATTGTCGGGTCCGAACAGGGTTGCGGCCTCGATCGGGCCGGAGGCGACCTCCAGTTCCCAGTCTCCCCCGGAGCGCGTGGAGCCGGTCGGGTCGGAGGAGGCGGCCACATCGGCCCCGATCCGCGCGGCGAGCCGATCCAGAAACCGTTCCCCGCTGCCACCGGCGGCCACATCGCAGCCATACAGCAGCAGATCCGCGTTTTCGGTGAGGGCGTCGCCCCAGAGGGCCAGCGACGCGGCATGGAGATCAAGCGTGTCCGAGGTGAGGGTCACGGCACCCAGTCGCACCGCTCCGGCGGCCCCGTGGCCGACGAGATGAATCTCCGCCACCGATTGAAACTGCTGCAAGGTCCGGGTGACGCAGGCCAATCCATCTTCGTCGGGAGCGATCCAGATCACCTGCACTCCGGATGGCATCGCTGCCGCCCACCGTTGCGCGTCCGTCAATCCGGCATCGACGAACGCCAGACGAACCGTTGAACTTAAGGAATCAGACTCGGAATGCAACAGGGACATGGCCATCCTCCGCTAAACGACAATCCAGTGATCTTGTTGCATGTATCACACAACCGTTTTTCCTGCAACATCGAACTGAATGGAAGGGGGTAATCGAATGAATAAAGCGCGGAAAACCCCGCATGGCAACAGGGTTTTCCGGACCGGGCAGAGAAGGAAGTACGGAAAGGGAATTTCAGAAGCGGTCTGGACGTTTTTTCCAGAAGAGAATCTTGCCGCAGGCCTCGCACTTGGTGACGTTGGCCAGAACGTGAATGACGCCCAGCGTGAGGAAAAGCGGAACGATAATACGAACGACTGCGATGATGGGACCAAACAACAAATCGTTACGGATCAATTCTCCCGGATTATTCATGATGCCATGGAGCGTAAAACCCATAATGGAGAGGGCTCCCAGGCTGATCAAACCGCGAGTGCCTACCAATGGTTTTGCCTTGTGTTCCATGCGCGCCTCCTTGAGTTTTTGGCCACTTTCAGAGATTGTTACATTATGTTGCGCTCTTCGCCGAAAGGCAAGGAAAAACGGATCGCCGATAAAATCCATTAAGATCTCTTCGGCATCCGGGAGCGATCGCCATTCACCGGTATCGATAGACTTATCGGTCATTCCACGACGCGCCAATGGCGGATTTTTCAAAGGGGTCCACAATAAAATGGTGAGCGGGTCAGACAAAACCCCCAAGCGGCACGATTCGTGTCATGTTTCCCCCGCTCCGGTGGCGACACCCGCCCTGTTGTTGGCCTGGATGATCGTTGGCATTATCGCAACCCTGCCCGAACTGACCGCGCACCGATTCTCCTTGACCCTCATCGCGCTGATGCCCGCCACGGCGGCCTGGTGGTCTCAGACGCACAGGCATGGCGCGCTCGTCTGGGGGATGGTGGCGGCTCTGCTCTGGGGCGGATGCGTGGTCTGGATGGCCCGGGTCGAGGCACCGGAGCTGCCCGAATCGCTCGCGCATCAAAAGGTGACGCTCCAGGGCGTGGTGGCCGATCGGGAGGATCGCGGCGATTCGGTGCTGCTAACCCTCGACGAAATCCGCTCGGACTCCTGGAATCCGCAAGGCATGCTGCGCGTCACCTTGCATCGTCACGCCACCTCCGTGCTGCCGGGCGAGCGGATCTCTCTGGTGGCGCGGGTGCGCCCTTTGAATGCGGTCAGCAATCCGGGAGCCTTCGACTATCGTCAATTCTTGCTGGAATCCGGCATCGAGGCCACCGCCACCTCCAGCGGCCCGGTCACGCCGCTCGAACAGACCGGTCGCTGGTTCTGTAATCGTCAACGTCAACGGATCGCCGACTGGATCGCCGTCACGCTGCCCCCCGCGCAACGGGGACTCGCCGAAGCCCTGCTGGTGGGCAAACGGGGCCATCTGGACGGGGAGTTGCAAAACGCGCTGTTCGTTTCCGGCACCTTTCATCTGGTGGCGATCTCCGGGCTGCATCTGAGTCTGGTGGGCGGAACGGTCTATTTTCTGCTCCGTCTCGCCCTGACCCTGATCCTGCCCCTCTCGCGACGCCTGGACATGAAACGTCCCGCCGCACTGCTGACCTTGTTGCCTGTCACCGCCTACGCCTTTCTGGCCGGGTGGTCGGTTTCGACCCAACGGGCGTTCATCATGGTGGGGCTGTTTCTGCTGGCCATCGCCCTGCAACGCCGCCGACAATCCTGGCGCATGCTGACCCTGGCCGCGCTTCTGATTCTCTCCTGGCGGCCCTCCCAACTGCTCAACGCCGGGTTTCAGCTATCGTTTCTGTGCGTGGCGGTGATCCTCTATCTGATCGATCGTCTGCCGGCCACCAACTGGCGCGAACGGCTCCTCCTGAGCGTTACCTCCACGATCTCGATCGGCGTGGCCACCGCACCGCTCTCCCTGTACGCCTTTCACCGACTCTCCCCCTACAGCATCGGCATCAATCTGCTGGCCATTCCCTGGGTGGGAGAACTCTCCACCACCCTGGGTCTGCTGGCCATGGTGCTGCAACCGCTGTGGCCAGATGGCGGCCACGGTTTGCTCACCCTCACGGGCTGGACCCTGGAACGCTATCGGGAACTGGTGGAGTGGTCTGTCACCTGGCCCGGAGCCGAACTCCGCACGCCGGGTCCGGCCCTGCCCGGCGTGGCTCTGTTCGTGGCCCTCGGCATGATCGCGGCCCGGATGCGCGCGGCATCCGGACGGTGGGAGTGGCGGCGTCCGTCATTGATCGTCGCGGCCCTGCTCGGTCTCTGCTGGCCCAAGGAAACCACCCCCGATCAGGCTCTGAGAGTGATCGTCCTCGATGTGGGTCAGGCTCTCTCGGTGATGGCCAAGATGCCCGGTGGCGGATGGTCGCTCTTCGACGCGGGGGGCGCGGTCTCTCCCCGTTTCAACATCGGCGAGGCGGTCATTTCTTCGGCCTTGTGGCATTTTGGGGTCGATCGGCTGGAACGGGTGGTGATCAGCCATCCCCAACGGGATCACATGGCGGGCATGGCGCGGGTGCTGCGCAATTTTCCGGTGGGCGAGGTGTGGCTCTCCCGGTTGACCGAAGCCGATGGCAACCGGCCCGACGTGACCGAACTGTTGAGCGTGGCCAGACGATTTGAGGTGCCGGTGCGGCAGTTCGACGGGCCGGAAACGATTCAGGAGGGGATGGCCAGAGTGCGTATTCTACCGCCGCTTCCCTGGAGCCGTTCCATCAAGACCAACGATCTTTCGCTGGCTCTGGAGATCGAACATGGCACGCATCGCGTTTTGTTGACCGGAGATATGGAAGCCAAAGCGGAACAGTGGTTGCTGACTCAAGGGGCCTTGCGTCCGGTGACGGTTCTGCTCGCGCCCCATCACGGCAGTTTGAGCTCCTCGACACCGCCTTTCGTGGCGGCGGCGCGGCCCAGGCATGTGATTTTCAGCGTTGGGGCGGGGAACATGTGGGGATTTCCCAAGCCCGAGGTGCTCCGACGGTGGACCGAGGCCGGAGCGACCCTGTGGCGCACCGATCGGCAGGGAGCCATCGAGGTGTTCAGCGATGGCACCGAATTTCGCATCCTCCCCTTTCGGGGGGAGGAGGCGAAAGAGGAGGATGCGGAACCATGAGGCTATAACTTGCGGTGTTCCAGGCAGGGAATGCGCTGCCGACAACGGGCGACCCGTTCCCGCTCCAAAGGAGCCAACGCATAACCGATCCCATCCGAACATTGCGCCACCACCAATCCCCAGGGTTCCACCACCATGGAACGCCCGTAGGTCTGACGCCCCGCCGCATGTTGTCCCCATTGACCGGCGGCCAACACATAGGCGAAATTTTCGATGGCCCGGGCCTTGAGCAACGTTTCCCAATGATCGCGCCCGGTGACCACCGTGAAGGCAGCGGGCAAGGTGAAGATTTCCGCGTTTTGCGAGGTCAGGGCGCGAAACAGCTCCGGAAACCGCAGATCATAACAGATCGTCAACCCGATGCGTCCGAATGGGCTGTCCACCACCACCGGACGCTTGCCGGGGCGCACATGATCCGATTCCCGATAGCGGGTGCCATCGCCCACATCCACATCGAACAGATGGATCTTGTCATATCGTCCCCGCACGGCCCCGCTCTCATCCACCAGGAAACAGGTGTTGAGTGCCTTGCTGGAACCCGGATCCGCCAAAGGAATCGATCCCCCCGCAATCCAGACCCGATGACGGGCGGCAAAGGTTTTCAGGAAGGTCAGGCTCGGACCGTTGACCGGATCCTCGCGCGCGGCTCGTTTCTCCTCTTCGCTGCCGCCGAAAAATGAAAAATTTTCCGGCAGCACCAGCAATTGGGCTCCCTGAGCGACGGCGGCCTCCATCAACCGTTCGGCCATGGAGAGATTGATGCTCCGGTCGAGACCGGAGTTCATTTGAATGACCGCACTCAACGCCGACATCACGGCACCAGGAGCGGATCCAGTTTGCCCGCCTGATCCAGTGCGTGCAGATCGTCGCAGCCGCCGATGTGTTGCCCGTCGATGAAAATCTGAGGCACGGTGCGACGCCCTCCGGCACGCTGGACCATCTCCTCCCGCCGCTCGGGGGTCTTGTCGAGATTGATCTCCTCGAAGACCACTTTTTTCTTGTTCAATAACATTTTGGCGCGCACGCAAAAGGGACAGACCGTGGTGCTGTAAATGACGATTTCAGCCATGAAAAACTCCTCGAATTCACAAAAGTTGCATACGATTTGACAAGTCGTTCCACACTAAAGATCCACCCGGGCCACGCACAGAATGATCACCCGGGCCGCGCCCGCCTGTTTCAGCACCGCACTGGCCGCGCGAATCGTGGCTCCGGTGGTCATCACGTCATCGACCAGCAGCAGGCTTCGGCCTTTCACCCCCTGCTCTTCCCGGACCCGGAACGCACCCTGCACGTTGTGCCGCCGGGCCTGGGCATTGAGCCGGGTTTGCGGTTGCGTCCTCTTGTGACGAAACAGCAGATTGGTCGCAAGCGGACGATCCAATCTTCGTGCCAACTCACGCGCCAGCAGCGCGGATTGATTGTATCGCCGTCCGATCAACCGCCAGGGATGCAGCGGCATCGGCAGCACCAACTCCGGCGACTCCCAGCGGATCGCCGCGCCCAACCGCTCCCAGATCAATCGCCCCAACAACACGCTGTATTCGGAGCGGTCCGCGAACTTGAGTCCCAGAATCAGCTCGACCACCGCGCCCTGATAGGGAAACACAAAATAGCTGGCATCGGCGGTCCAGGGGTTCTCCCGACATTGGATACAGCTCGGTTCGGGCCGATCGGTCTGCCCGCCGCAGCGCAAACAGTGATTTTCCGGTTGGGGGGGCAACGCCTCCAGACAGGAGGGACACAGATGATGTTCCTGCGACACCCGGGTGTGACACAATGGACAAAGCGGAGGAAACAGAAAATCCAGGAGGTCATCACGCCCGCGACCGGCCCGATCGAACCAGACCGTCGGGATCCGGGGAAGAGGGATGCCATCCACCAGAAAAGGCCGTGGTCCGGTGCGTTACTGGATGTGGAACAAGGTATGAAAATTGGCGAGTTGCAATAATTTGCGTATTTCGGTTCGGGCGTGAACGATCAGGATATCCGCAGAGATGCCGCCCGAGGTTTCCCGCAACAGGAGCAGCATACCCAAGGCGGAGCTGTCCATTCTCTCGACATCTTGGAAATCCAATTTGTATTTGGTGCCGACGGGATTGCCGCTGGTAGCCTGTTTGAACTCACTGCGTACCGCAAAACCGAACAATTTGGGAAGACGCACAACCACTCTCTCCCCATCCCTGGAAACATTCAGTGCCATCTCGATACCTCGCACAACGTTTATGTTTGCTTGGGTATGGAACCCTTCCTTCGACTGACGCACTGCCACCTGCCTATCCTTTTTTTCGAATGGCGGGACAACGCGACCATCCTGCCGATGACAGGCTCCACCGGTCAGGGGAAAGAAGTGAGTATTCTTGCGTGGATGCTCTGTGAGGCCCGGTCGCTCCATGCATCTGAAAACAATTATATAGGGTTACTCACCGGATCTTAGATTACACGCCAACCCGGGGATTTGTACAGGCAAAATTCGCACGAGTGCCCGTGCCGGACCAGATGCCGACCTCACGCAGAAAATGCCGCACAACGTCAAACTTCCGGGAGTCCAGCCGCAGGAGTCCCCGCTTTCACTTTTGGGATCAAAAGAGAGGGTGAAACCGCCATCTGTTTGATCCGGGTTATGTTTCATTCGGCCTGATGCCTTTGATCGCCGAAAAGAGACCTCCCGGCTCGGTATCGGCGACCCGATCGATGGGACGAATCCGAACCACCTCACAAATTGTCATGCTTTTTGCATTGGCCTCTTTCGACATAGTATATGTGTGTTGATACATCTTACAAATTGCATTAACTTGATTATCGCTTCTTACATTAATCAAATAAAATTCACCATAAATATTATCGAAACCCTAACAAACAGGAGGCAGACAACGACATCCACTTGAACTTGTGGTTGCATATTTCAATAAAGAGGAACCGATCTCTATGCCACACTACAGTATTTTCGACAAAACAGATGGGGCGTTCCTGGGAATTTACAAGGCAGGATCCAAGAAAGATGCCATCCGATCGATGTATGTCGATGTCGGATACGCATCTTTGAAAGATGCTGCCGATTCGTTGGGAATCGACGCCCGCTCGGAGATGATCGACGATCTGATCGTGATCGCTGCAACAAGTCATCATGCCGGAAGCGGTTCCCAATCCGTCAACGCCTGATCCGCTTCTCGGGAATCGCCCGTCGCACGCGATCCTCCCCGACTTGAATCCCGCTCCCGCCACGCCTCGGATGCGCACTTTAGAATCAAGGCGTGGCGGGATGAACCGAAAGGCCCGACAAGGACTATTTCCTGGCATCGGGGGCGCGCGGATGATACAAATACAATCCAAAAGAGTGCTGAAAAAAACACGTCACCTTTTGGAACCGGATCCATGCCCAATACCGATCATGTCCGCCGTCTCGTCCATCCTGCGGTGCGCGCCCTCCGGCAAGCCCTGCTCCCCCTCCTGACCACGGCCCTGCTGATCGGAGGCGTGACGATCGAACGGGCCCAGGCGGAAAACAAAAAATCCGACCTCCCCCCTCCGGTTCAGATCGAACACTTCTCGCCCCAGGGCGTGCTCAAGAGCAATACCCGACAGGTGGCGGTCCGCTTCAGCAAACCGATGGTGCCCTTCGGCGACTCCCGACAGACCACGCCCCCCTTTTCGATCCGTTGTCCGGTGAACGGACAGGGCCGATGGCTCGATGGACGCAACTGGGTCCATGAATTCGATCACGACCTGCCTGCCGGAATCCGCTGCACCTTCACCCCCCGACCCGAACTGCGCAGCCTCGATCAACAGCCGGTGAAAGCTGAAAAAAGCTACAGCTTCGTAACCGGAGAACCCGCCATTCTCTCCTATATGCCCAGCCAGACCATCAGCGAGGATCAAATTTTCATCCTCGGGACCAACGCGCTGCTGGATCGCAAATCACTCCCGACCCATATTCATTGCGACATTCCCGGCATCGGCGAACGGGTCGGGGTCCGGGTGCTGAGTGGCGAGGAACTGCAAACCGTACTCAAACTCCAAGGATATTCCACGAACACCTATGTGGGAAGATTGTTCGCCGGTGGCCGTGAAGCCCTCTACGCCGATCGCCTGCCCAAGAACGCCACCCCGATGGGCCAAATGCTCGCCATGGCCGCCTGGGCGGACTCTCCGGTCGTGGCGGTTCAGTGTCAGCGGCGACTGCCCAACGCCACCGCCGTCGATCTGGTGTGGGACAAAGGCATCCGCTCGACGGGAGAGGTCGAAAGCAGCAAACCGCAGCGACTTTCGTTCAAGGTGCGCCCCCCGTTCAGTGCCGAATTCGAATGCACCCGCGCCAACAAAAATGCCCACTGCATGCCGATTCTGCCCATGCAGCTCTCCTTTTCCACCCCCATCTCCCGCGCCGATGCCCTGCGCATTCAGCTCAAGGGGGAGAAGGGCACCCTCTATCCCTCCACCTTGCAACAACCGGTCAAGGGGCAACGGAACGAGGAAGAGTCCGAAGATTGGGTGCAGCAGATTACCATTCCCGGCCCCTTTCCGGTCGAAGAGAGCTTTACCCTGGAGCTTCCCAAGGCTCTCCAGGATGACGCCGGACGCCCTCTGATCAACCAGGACCACTTCCCCATGAAGGTCCGGACCGATCCCACGCCACCCCTGGCCAAATTTCCCGCCGCCTTCGGGATCATCGAGGCCAAGGGGGGCGCGAAATTGCCCGTCACCGTGCGCAATCTGGAGTCGCTGCTGCCCCTCGACCCGGAGCATCCCGGCTCGGAGGAGACGGAACCCGAAGCCGCCCAGAACGCCAAACCGCCATCCGAACCCGCCACCTTGCGGGGCCGCTATCTGCGGCTGGACCATCCCCGGGATTTTGTCCCCTGGATGAAACGGGTCGAAAGATCCCGCAGCCACAAAACGGTCGATGATGACAACCAGGCCGACCACGACCAGACGAAAGAAGCCGACAATCCCCCCCATCGCGCCGGGGAGCTGTCGGTTTTCGACGCGTTCCAGCCCGATCCGAAGGCCAAACTGGATACCTTCTCGGTGGCCAGACCCGAGGGCGGCAAGGCGTTCGAGGTGGTCGGCATTCCGCTGCCCGGTCCGGGATACTATGTGGTGGAACTGGCGAGCGATCGGCTCGGAGCCTCCCTCCATGGCCAGAATCAACCCTATTACGTCCCGACGGCGGTCCTGGTCACCAATCTGGCGGCTCACTTCAAGAAGGGCGACGCCTCCTCTTTAGTATGGGTGACGACGCTGGACGAAGGCAAACCCGTGGCCGATGCCCAGGTTTCCGTCACCGACTGCGCCGGAACGATGATCCACGAGGGACGCACCAACGCCGACGGCGTGATGACGCTCCCCGACCCCATTCCGCTCCACAAGACGCCGCCGGTTTGCGATACCGATTCCAATGCCACCCTGATCATCCAGGCGAAATCGGGTGGAGATTCCACCTTCACCCTCTCGTCGTGGGACAAGGGGATCGAGCTGTATCAATTCAACATGCCTTCGGCGGAGCTGCCCCAGGCGGAGACTCAATTCACCACCATTTTCGATCGCACCCGGCTGCGGGCGGGGGAACCCCTCTCCATGAAGCATATCTCCCGCCGCTTCACCCCTCGGGGATTCGACCGCCCGAAGCGGAGCGAGGCTCCCAAAAAGGTCCGGATCCGTCACGTCGGCAGTGGTCAGGAGTATGCCGTGCTGCCCGTGACCTGGGATGACGACGGCGTGGCCCTGCAGAGCTGGCCGATTCCCAAAGAGGCCAGATCGGGCCACTATTCGGTCGAGATGCTCGACCCCCCGACCCCCGAGATCGAAGGGCCCATTTCCGGATCGTTCCGGGTGGACAGCTTCCGCGTGCCCACCATGAGAGCCACCCTCTCCCCGGTGCCGGAGGAAAAACCGGAGCCGGGCCAGACCCGTTTCGATCTGCAGGTCCACTATCTGTCCGGTGGTGCTGCGGCCATGCTGCCGGTGCAGGTGCGCGGCATGCTGCAACCCAAAACCATCGAATTCGATGATTACGAGAGTTTCCAGTTCGCCAATGGCGCGGTGCAGGAAGGAATCGAAAAGCCCGGTGGAGAGGACTCCTCCGAGGGCGAGTCGGGAAAGTCGAAAAAACGAATCCTGCCGGTGCAATCCCTCACCCTGGATAAAACCGGAAGTGCCCGCGCCACCTTCTCCGGACTGGAAACCCCCTCCAGGCCGCAGACCCTGCTGGCCGAAATGGAGTTCCAGGATGCCAACGGCGAACGGGTGACGGCCTCCACCCAAATCACCCGCCATCCTGCCGACATTCTGCTCGGCATCAAGACGGACCTCTGGAACGGAGAAGGAAACCAACTCAAATTCCAGGTGGTCGCCCTGAATCCCCAGGGCAAACCGCTGCCCGGAGTCAAGGTGCTGGTGGAACTGCTCCACCGCGATACCTACTCCCATCGCAAACGGCTGGTCGGCGGATATTATGATTATGTCCATCGTCAGGAGGTCAAACGGCACTCCGAGTTCTGCTCCGCCATCACCAACGCCCAGGGGTTGATTTTCTGCGAAGGCCCCTCTCCGGTCGAAGGCAACGTGATTCTCCAGGCCAAGGCGGTCGATGGGAACCAAAAACCCGCCTTTGTCCACGCCTCCGCCTGGATCTACCAAAACGAACCGATATGGTTCGATGTGGATCACCACAACCGCATGGATCTGATCCCGGAAAAACCCGAATACGAACCGGGAGAAGAGGCGGTCTTGCAGTTGCGCATGCCGTTCCGCGAAGCCACGGTCCTGATCACGGTGGAACGGGAAGGCGTGCTGGAAAGCTTTCTCCGCACCGTCAACGGCGAGCATCCCACGGTACGGGTGCCGATCCGGGGTCACTTCGCGCCCAACGTCTTCCTGTCGGCCCTGGCGGTCCGGGGTCGGGTCTCCGGGGTGGAGCCCACCGCCTGGATCGATCTGGGACGACCGGCCTTCCGGCTCGGTTATGCCAGACTCAAGGTGGGCTGGAAGGCCCATGAACTGGCCGTCAAGGTGACGACCGATCGGACGGTGTGCAAAATCCGCGATACGGTCACGGCCACCATCCAGGTGACGCCCCCCGGCGATCGTCCGCTCCCCAAGGATGCCGAAGTGGCCGTGGCCGTGGTGGATGAAGGCCTGCTGGAGCTTAAACCCAACGAATCCTGGGATCTGCTCGCCTCCATGATGCAAAAACGACCGCTGCGGGTCGAAACCAGTACCGCCCTGGAACAGGTCATCGGACGACGACACTTCGGACTCAAAGCGGTCACGCCCGGCGGCAGCGGCGGACGCCTCAAGATGGAACGTCAACTGCTCGATACCCTGCTGCTGTGGCAGGGCCGGGTCAGACTCGACGCCCAGGGTCGCGCCCAGGTGCCGATCCCGGTCAATGACCAGCTCAGCGCGTTCCGGGTCGTGGCCATCGCCCACGCCGGAACCGATCTCTTCGGAACCGGCTCGACCTCGTTCCGCACCGCGCAGGATCTGATCCTCCACTCCGCCCTGCCGCCTTTGGTGCGGGAGCAGGATCGTTTCCTGGCCAGCTTCACCGTGCGCAACAGCAGTGCCCGTCCCTTGACGATCCAGGTGCTAGGCACCCTTTCCGCATCCAAGACCCCGGAGGTCGCCACCCCGCCGCAACTCCCCGCCTTGCCGCCGCTTTCCATGACCCTGGAACCGGGTGCCAGCCGCATGGCCAGTTGGGAGGTCGCGGTGCCTCTGGACATACGACAACTCACCTGGCGTATCGACGCCTCCGGAGAGGGCGCGGAGGATCATCTCACCGTCTCCCAGGAGGTGATCCCGCTCCATCCGGTCGAGGTGGTGCAGGCGACGCTGCATCAAGCCGAAGAGATGCTGGAACTGCCGGTGCGTCAACCCGCCGAAGCCCTGCCCGATCGGGGCGGCATCCGGCTGCAGTTGCAAAACCGTCTGGCCGGAGAGCTTTCCGGAGTCTCCGAATACATGGCCGCCTATCCTTACAGTTGTCTGGAGCAACGCATCTCGAAAGCCGTGGCCCTGCAGGACACCACCTTGTGGAATACGTTGACCTCGGCCCTGCCCACCTATCTCGACCCGGATGGATTGGCCCGCTTCTTCCCGCGCATGGAACAGGGCAGCGACGCGTTGACCAGCTATCTGTTGGCCATCAGCCACGAAACCGGCTGGAGCATCCCGGACGCGCCCCGCAAAAAAATGATCGAAGGCCTGCTGAAGTTCGTCCAGGGCAAGATCTCCCGTCGCTCCGCGCTGCCTGCGGCGGATCTCAATCTGCGCAAGCTGGCGGCTCTGGAGGCGATCTCCCGTTATCAGACGATCGCCAACGATACCTTGAGCCCCCTCACCATCGAACCGGGTCAATGGCCCACCTCCGGGGTGATCGACTGGTTGAATCTGATCAATCGCACCCCCCAACTCCCCAACCGCACCCAGAGACTCCAGGAAACCCTGCAAACCCTGCGCAACCGTCTCCAGTGGCAAGGGACCACGGTCAGCCTCGCCAACGAACAGAACGATGCCCTCTGGTGGCTGCTGGTTTCTCCGGAAACCAATCTGCACCGACTGCTCCTCGCCGTGATCGGGGAACCCTCCTGGAAAGAGGATCTGCCCAAACTGGCACAAGGCGTCCTGGCGAGACAGATTCACGGTCATTGGGCCTCTTCTCCGGCCAACGCCTGGGGCAAGGTGGCCCTGCAACAGCTCTCCAAACGGCTGGAGTCCGCCACCGTCACCGGCACCAGCCGAGGCGAACTGGCCAGCCACTCCGACACCCTCGACTGGAAAACCACCCCGCAGGGAGGACGCCTGGAGCTTCCCTGGCCCGCCGCCGGCGACGCGCAAACGATGCGGTTCCGCCATGAGGGGGATGGCAAACCGTGGGTGACGGTGCAAAGCCGCGCCGCCATCCCGCTCCAGAAGGCGATCGCCAACGGCTACCGCGTTCAACGGACCATCACCCCGGTGACGCGCAAAACCGAAGGGGTCTGGAGCCCGGGCGATGTGATGCGGGTACGACTGGAGTTCGAAGCCCAGACCGATATGGGATGGGTGGCGGTCAGCGATCCGATTCCGGCGGGCAGCGCGATTCTGGGGACCGGTCTGGGTCGGGATTCGGCGATTCTCGACCCGGCCAAACCGACGTCGGAGTCGAGACGACCCTCGTTCGAGGAGCGGCGTTTCGATCGCTATCTGGCCTATTACGAGTGGCTGCCCAAGGGCCGCTGGAGTGTGGAATATTCGCTGCGCCTGAACAATCCGGGCCACTTCAACCTGCCCCCGACCCGCGTGGAGGCGATGTATGCCCCGGATCAGTTCGGTGCCACGCCGTTGGAACCGATCACCGTGCAACCATGATCCGACTGCCCCGGCATCCGGTCGCCGGAGTCGCGCTGCTGACGGTGGTGCTGTGCGCTGCCGGTTGGGGGCTGCTCCGACCGGTGCCGGAACCGATCCGGAGCTTCGCCGAACTCCGGGAACAGCACGCCAGCAGCGACCTCTGGCTGCTGGATCGCCAGGGCGCGCCGCTGCACGCCGTGCGGATGAATGAACAGGGGCGTCGTCTGGCGTGGATCCCTTTGGAGGAGATCTCGCCGGCCTTGATCCGCATGGTGCTGGCGGCGGAAGATCAAAATTTTTTCGAGCACGGGGGGGTCGCCTGGTCTGCGATCGTGGGAACCGTGCGGGATCGTCTGCTGTGGGGCGTTCGTCGCGGAGCCAGCACCGTGACCATGCAACTGGCCGGATTGCTCGATTCCCGGTTGCGTCCCGCCCGGGGTCGTCGCGACTGGTCGCAAAAATGGGCCCAGATGCAGGCCGCCTGGAACCTGGAGTCCACCTGGAGCAAATCCCGGATTCTGGAAGCCTATCTGAATCTGGTGAGCTACC
>JADGBU010000092.1 GCA_015231295.1 Magnetococcales bacterium
ACCAGGGAGTTCCGTCCCTGGACCCTGCCAGGGGGATAATCCCCCTGGACCCCTGATGGGTTATCAGACTCCGATCCGCTTGCGCGACCGTCCACCGCTACCGCCGCCGGAACTCCCCCCCTTGACGATGGTTTCCACCGCCTCGACCAATCGATCCACGGACATGGCATCGGCTACGGAGAGCATCTTGAATTGCACCCCATACAGTTGCCTGGAAACCTGCACATCCTTGCAGTCTCTGGCTTTGGTCAGAGAGGTGATGTTGCCGAAGGTGATAATCGGCGTACCCATGAGGATTTCACCCCGGATGGAAAGGCCAACCTTGTCGCCGCTTTCCAGGGGAACCGGTAGTTCGTTGCAGGTGAAAGAAAGGCCACCGGGAGAGATATCGACAATCCGGGCGGTGAAAGGCTCGCTGCCGCGCTTTTGCACCTGGACTTCCAGGTTCATGTCGGTGGGGATCTCGATGCGATGCTGTTGACGTTTCGGAGCACTCTGAAAGGCGGGAGGCCAGGAGAGTTCGATCGCCTGTCCGGTTTCGATCCGCTGCACCTTGCGGAAACTCACCACGGTCCGGAACGACTCCAGCCCCAGATAAAAGCCGATCACCACCTTGGAGGCCTTGCGGATCCGCATATTGCCTTCCGGGGGTTCCAGGGGGGTGATGAGAATCCAACGTTCATCCTGCTCCGGGGAGGCAGCGGCGTCGGATCCTCCGGGCTGAAGGCGCGCGGCATACTGGGAGAGCAGCATATCGGCGGCCTGTTTTTTCAGGCTGCTCACATCCTCCGAGAGGGTCAACAGACGGGCGCCATAGGTTTTGTCATCCCCTTCGATGCGCACATCCAACAAAACGCCTTCCCGCACCGCGCGATGCAGGGTTTCCAGAACGCTTGCCTGATGGTGTATACCTTTTTCCATAACCGGTCGCACTCCTTGCCAATCCGCCAGAACATCATGAAGGGGCGAAACAGACGATTGGCCTCCTCATGCGGATGATCATCCGCATGAAAATATCGCAATATTCAAGCCATTGATACCCACAATCAAACATCCACCCTTCGAACGGTGGAATATGGCGTCCGTGGGAGAATCTTTGCAAGGATCCGGGCCAGATCCCTCACGAAGATTTACTGATAACGCACACCTTTCGGCGCTTCGACGGGGGGAGGAGTCGCCCCTTCCGGGGTCAACAACGCGCCGGGCGGAGCCGGCGGAGTGACCGGCTTGAAATCGGCGGGAAGCTGAAACAGAGACGCCTCCTGCGCCCCCTCCCGGATGCCGGAGATTTCCATATTGGCCTGACGCCCCTCGCCCATGCGGACCGGAATGCGCAGACCGGCGTCGATCCACTGGAGGTGACGGTTGCTCTGTTCCTTGAAACGATGGGTGAACTCCCATTTTTCCGTATCCCGGCCTTCGAGCTTCTCGACCCCGAGCAGTTTGCGCTCCATGGTCGGCCCTTTTTCCGGCTGCTGACGGATCACGATGCGTCGTTTCGGATCGACCCACAAGGAAACCACATGACTGGCCCCCTCTTTTCCGGAGGCTTTGACCTTCCATTTTTCGGTCGCGATTCCGTGGATGGTTTCGCTGCCCTCGTGGGTGCAGGCCAGTTGCGGATCGGTTTTGCAGGGGCCGGAGGGATCATCGGGCATCCGTTCCACATCGGGGCGGGGGGGCATGAGGGCTTCGCTCAAGCCGTCGTGATACTCTTTTTGATCGACCAGCAGGGTGAAGGCCTTGCGCTCGGCCATGTTGACGATCAACACCTTCCGGGTGCCCTGATAGACCCCTTCGGCGCGAAACCGATCGGTTCCCACATACAGTCGTCCCTTGGCGCGATCCTTGGCATCGACGGGATTGATCATCACGATATCCGCCGAAAACGGGGCGCTGTACCAGGATGCGGCCCGGGCCGCACCTGGTGCCACGGCGAGAAACAGCCCCATGGCGACCAGCCAGGAGAATCGGATCATGGACATCCACGCTCCCCTCATGGAAAATAGATTGCACGGAACGACAACCCTATCAATATATCTTGGCGCAGAGCCAAAAATCAAGCTATACACAAAGCCCGCGTGCCCTTTGCAAAGGGGACGCCCTATCCCCTTGAACCATTCGACGAAGGAGCATCACCGTGGCCGTTCAGCGTACCCTTTCCATGATCAAACCCGATGCCGTGGCCAAAAATGTCATCGGTGCCATCTATTCCCGTTTCGAGGCCGCCGGTCTGCGGATCGTGGCCTCCAAGATGCTCCATCTGACCCCGGCGGAAGCGGGTATTTTCTACGGCGTGCACAAGGGCAAACCCTTCTACGACGATCTGGTGGCCTACATGAGTTCCGGTCCGATCATGGCTCAGGTTCTCGAAGGGGAAGAGGCGATCGCCAAGAATCGCGAAGTCATGGGCGCCACCAATCCGGCCAAGGCCGCGCCGGGCACCATTCGCGCCGACTTCACCGACAGCATCGAAGCCAACGCGGTTCACGGTTCCGACGCCCCGGAAACCGCCGCTCAGGAGATTGCATTCTTCTTCAATCAGATGGAAATCTGCCCCCGCTGACCCCTCTGGATTCGACCACTCCCATGTCCTTGCGTTTGACTGGCTTCACCCGTGCGGAGTTGACCGAACTGATGGTCCAATGGGGCGAAAAACCCTATCGGGCGCAACAGGTCTGGTCATGGATCTACGCCAAGCTGGCCGCCTCGGTGGAGGAGATGACCGACCTTTCCAAGCCGTTCCGGGCCCGTCTGGCCGGCGAAATCGCGCCGCTGCGACCGACGGCCATCTCCCATCGCATCTCGGAGGATGGCACGGAAAAATGGTTGCTGGCCTGCGATGACGGCATCACCATGGAAACGGTCTTCATTCCGGATACCAATCGTGGCACGGTTTGTGTGTCTTCGCAAGCCGGATGCAGTCTGGCCTGTCCATTCTGCCGCACCGGCACTCTGCCGATGCGGCGCAATCTGACCGCCGCCGAAATCGTCGAGCAGGTCACGTTCGTGCGCGCCTCTTTGGCGGCGCGGGGAATCCGGGTGACCAACGTGGTCCTGATGGGCATGGGAGAGCCTCTGTACAATCTGGAGGCCGTCACCCGGGCGGTCTCCATCATCATGGATGGCAATGGATTGGCCATCGGCTGTCGCAAATTGACCCTTTCCACCTCCGGCGTGGTCAACCGCATGGAGGAGGCGGGGAGAAATCTCAACGTGAATCTGGCGATTTCGCTGCACAGCGTGCGGGATGCGGTTCGGGATCAACTGGTGCCGATCAATCGCAAGTTCAATCTGGCCGCCCTCCGGAAGGCGGCTCTCGCCTGGCCCCTGCGGGGCCGGGGCCGCGTCACCTGGGAATATGTGCTGCTGGAAGGCATCAACGATTCGGAACAGGATGCCCGTGAACTGGTCTCCTGGTTGCGGGGGATTCCGTCCAAGGTCAATCTGTTGGCCTTCAACCCCTGGCCGGGCGCGCCCTACACCCCCTCGCCCCGAGAGCAGATGCTGCGCTTTCAGGAGATCATCTCCAACTCGGGACTGGTGACCATCATCCGGGACAGCCGGGGCGCGGATGTGGGCGCGGCCTGCGGACAACTGGCCGGCGGCACCGATGATCCCCCCATCGACCGGACCGCTCCGGATGAACCCCCACACGACGCCTCACCGAGCGACAAAACCGACGATCTCGCCCCCTACCCCGGCGACAGACTTGCGCACGAGGAGAGTTCCGGGTAAAGTCCCCCCCGGATCCAGTCGGCGCATCCCGCGCGACGGCCATCCCCAGGGATTTCTCGGGATGACCCATACGGATGCTTGACTGCCCGGCAGAATTGTATAAAATATTTTGTTTGCGTTACGGTTGCCCGCGAAGCCGGACAACCCGACAACCGGTACACTTTAAAATAAAGACAAAAGAGGCACACTCCATGGCGGTACGTATTCGCATGCAACGCAGAGGATCCAAAAAACGGCCTTTCTATGCCGTGGTCGCAGCCGATTCCCGGATGCCGAGAGATGGACGCTTCCTGGAAAAACTGGGCGTTTTCAATCCTCTCAAGGAGACGGACCGGGTTTCGCTGAACATGGACCGGGTCAATCACTGGATCGGGGTCGGCGCGGTCCCCTCCGACACGGTGGAACGGTTGATCAAGCAGCTCCAGGCCACGGCCTGACATGCCCGAAGAGGGCACCCCCTGGGTAGCCCTCGGACGCATCAAGGGGGCGTTTGGGGTGCGCGGCGAGGTGAGAGTCATCCCCTTGCCGCTGCCCATCGCCCGCATCCTCCCGGATGCCCACCCGGAACAAGGCCTCCCCGAGGATTGGCTGCTCGGCCAACCCCGGTGGCGGATCGGACGATCCAGCCCACCCGATCGGGAAGTGACCCTGCTCGCCGGTCGCAGCCATGGGATGGAGTTGCTGGTACGCTTCGCCGGACTCGACAACCGGGAACAGCTCCAGACGCTGGCGGGAATGCGCATCTGGGTTCCGGAAGCCGATCTGCCGAATCCGGGTGAGGCGCATCACTACTGGTTCCGGCTGATCGGCATGCGGGTTCTGGTGCTGCCGGAAAACGGCTCCACAGCGATGGAAACTCCCCTCGAAACCCTGGGAGTGGTGGAAACCGTCTTGGCAACCGGCTCCAACGATGTGTTGGTGGTGCGCGAACCCTGCGGAGAAGAGCGTCTGCTCCCCTGGATCCGGGATGTGATCCGGAAGGTGGACGAATCCACCCAAACCATCCTCGTCCAATTGATGGACGGCCTGTAGGTTTCAGGCTCGAAAGAGCCCAGAAGGATGCCGGGATGCGCTTCACGATTCTGACCCTCTTCCCGGAGATGTTCCCGACCATCCTGGAAAGCTCCATCCTGGGACGGGCCGGAAAACGGGGAGTGATCGAAACCCGTCTGGTGCAGATCCGGGATTTCGCCCTGGACAAGCATCAACGGGTGGATGACGCCCCGTTCGGTGGCGGTCCGGGCATGGTGATGAAACCCGATGTGCTCGACCGGGCCGTGAGCCGGGTGCAAGCGGAGTCGCCAGGTCGGGTGATCATGCTGTCGCCCCAGGGCAAACCCTTCGATCAGGAGGATGCCCGCCGACTGGCCGAAATGGCTCACCTGATTCTGGTGTGCGGCCACTACGAAGGGGTGGATGAACGATGGGTGCAACAGGGCGCGGATGAAGAACTTTCCTTGGGAGACTTCGTGCTCACCGGCGGAGAGTTGCCGGCCCTGGTGATCCTGGATGCCGTGGCCCGTCTGGTGCCCGGCGTGCTGGGTGACGAAAAGAGTGCCGCCTCGGAATCCTTCAATGAGGGGTTGTTCGATCACCCCCATTATACGAGACCTGCGGTGTGGCAACCGCTCCAGGGCGGTGCGAGACGGGTTCCGGACCCGCTGATCTCGGGCAATCACGGAGCCGTGGCTGCGTGGCGCAGACGGCAATCCCTGCTCCGCACGCTGATCCGACGACCGGAACTGTTGCAACGGGTCGCCTGGAGCAAACCGGAACGCCGGTTGATCGAAGAATTGGCCAAAGATCTGGAGGCCATGGAACACAATGGTGACCCCCCCATGGGCGGGGATGTCTTGGAATCGCATGACGGGATGAAGAAATCATGAACGAATTACAGTTGTTTGAACAGGCTCAGATCAAGTCCGAACCCCCGAAATTCGGGGCTGGCGATACCCTCCGGGTTCATGTGCGGGTGGTGGAAGGAACCCGCGAGCGGATCCAGATGTTCGAAGGCGTCTGCATCGCCTGCCGCAATGCCGGCAGTCGTTCCACCTTCACGGTGCGCAAGGTCTCCTTCGGCGAAGGAGTGGAACGGCTCTTTCCCCTCTACTCCCCCAAGCTGGAAAAGATCGAAGTGCTGCGCAAGGGTGATGTGCGTCGCGCCAAGCTCTACTATCTCCGTGACCGTACCGGCAAGGGTGCGCGTATCCGGGAGAAACGGGACTGGTAGTATCGTTTTGCGCCGGCCCCCGTCCCGGCCTCACCCTGGAAAGGGAACTCCTCACGACCGGTTTCTCCACCCTATGTGGCGTGGATGAAGCCGGTCGTGGTCCTTTGTGCGGTCCCGTGGTGGCCGCCGCCGTGGTGTTCCCCGTCGATGAAAATCCCCTCCCCGCTGTACTCGACGGCATCGACGACTCCAAACGTTTGAGCCCGTCACAACGTCTGCTGCTGGCGGATCGCATCCGAGAGCTGGCCTTGGCCACGGGAATCGGTTTGGCCGACTCCGAGGAGATCGATCGTCTCAACATTCGACAGGCGACGCTGCTGGCCATGTCCCGGGCGGTTCACGCCTTGCGTGCCCCGAATCAAACGAATGAAGCACCAATGATCATCCCCGCTTTCGTTTTGATCGATGGCCGAGATGTTCCGACTGATCTGCCCGCGCCGGCCCGCGCCGTGGTGAAAGGCGATCAACTCTCGGTCTCGATTGCCGCCGCATCGATCCTGGCCAAAACCCATCGGGATGCCTTGATGGAACAATGGGCCCTCCGCTATCCCGGTTATGGTTGGGAACGGAACGCCGGTTATCCCACTGCCGAACATTTGCGTGCGTTGGAAAGTCTGGGGGTCACGCCGATTCATCGGCGGAGTTACGCGCCGGTGGCACGACGAATGATGGAAGAAGCGGGGAGAAATCGATCGGATTGTTAAAACCAAAGGCCGACACGCACCCAAAGAGTGGTGCCGACCTTTGGTCTGGGACCAAACGCAGTCCCAAAAAACGTACAAACCATGAAATACAATCGCAAAGGACAGCTGAAATCAATCGGATCTTTCATCAACCAAGAACCGACACGCACCCAAAGGATGGTGCCGACCTTTGGCCCGGGACCAAACCACAGTCCCAAAAAACGCAATCAACCATGAAGTACCGCTGGAGATAGTGACCAGGGGTCCGGCTTGAGGGGGGGGGAGGCCGGACCCCTGGTGGGAGACGTGGTTGGAACCACATCCCTGTCTGCAACCAAGAAAAAGAACCAAGGGTTGGCTTGAGGGGGGGGGAGGCCGGACCCTTGGTCAGGGACGCAAGCGTCCCATCTCGAAATTATCCGATAACACTGGTCCATCCCTGAAGCGACCAGTTTGAAGATCAAGGGTTGGATAAGGGGGAGGGAATCCAACCCTTGATCTGGACCATGAGCGAGCATGGCCGATACTTCTACTGCCAGAACCCAATGTCGCACGATCACTTGGCAAGACATCCGTGTCTCGTGCTCTCTCCTTGTTGATTCTATACATATCAAGATACGCGCCAATTTTGAAATTACATTTAAATCGAACAGAATCAATACGATATCTCTATCCCCATCAAGAGGGGCTCTCCAGGCAGGTGCAAAAAATTAAGCGTTCTCGATGGCGAAAAAGGAGTTATCTCGCAACTGCGAAGAAGAAGCCCCCAACAAGAGCACGCCATATCAACAAGATATCAGGTGGTGGCGATTTTTTTTACATCAAAGGCTCAACGGAAAAAAATCAGCCACCACCGTTTCCCACGCCAGCCGATCGAAATCGACCCCACTCACCCCTGGGTCGGGGCGGCACTCTTCTTCACCTGGTGCAACCGATAATTGAGGGTCTGACGAGAGACCCCGAGCAGAGTCGCCGCCAGACTCTTGTTGCCCTGTGCACGCTCCAACGCCTCTTCGACCAACAGATTTTCCGCCTCGCGCAAGGTGGGCAGCTTGCCGCTCAACCGCTTGAAGGGATTTTCCAGCATCTCCTGGGAAAAGGCGTCCTCCTGAGCCCCATTGCTCAACACACTCTCGCGGAACCGCTCCAGGGAGAGCACCCCGGATTGATGACGGGCCACGGCATCGAACACAATGGCGCGCAACTCCCGCACATTGCCCGGAAAGTCATAGGTGTTGAGCAGATGAAACAGCTCCGGGGGCGGCATGGGCGGTGACTTTCCCATGGCATGAGCCGCCTCCTCGATGAACTGCGTGGTCAACAACGGCAGATCCTCCTTGCGCTCCTTGAGAGGCGGAATCCGTACCTGATGCGACGACAACCGAAAATATAGATCGGAGCGGAACGTCTTTTCGGCCATCATCTCCTTGAGATCCCGATTGGTGGCGCAGATGATCCGGGCATCGGTCTTCATATAGCCGTCGGAGCCGAGGGGATAATATTTACGCTCCTGCAACAGACGCAGCAGCTTGACCTGCGAGGACTCCTTGAGATCACCAATCTCGTCGAGAAACAGCGACCCGCCCGCCGCCGCCGCGATCATCCCTTCCCGGTTGTCGTTGGCTCCGGTGAAGGCCCCCTTGCGATGGCCGAACAACGTATCGGAAAACATGTTGTCGTCGAGTCCGGCGACGTTGAGAGCCACCAGAGGTCCAGGACGATGACTCACCTGATGAATCGCCTGCGCCAGCAACTCCTTGCCGACACCGGTTTCACCGATGATCAACACCGGCTCCGACGACGGCGCGATGGCCTCAACATACTGAAAAACCGCCCGCATCTTGCGACTCTTGGTGATGATGGCCGCAAAGGCTTCCGCATCCTGCAAGGAGTCCTCCAGCAGATAGTGCTTGAGCGTGCCCAACTCCCGTTGCAGAAACCGAACCTCCATCGCCCGCTTGACGCAAGAGATGAATCGATTGTTTTCCGTAGGCTTCACCAGATAATCGAACGCCCCATCCTTCATGCACTGCACGGCAATGTTGATCTCCTGATTGGCGGTCATCACGATGACCGGAATCTCCGGAAACCGCTCCTTGATGCGCGGCAGCAGCTCGATGCCCGAGGTGTGGGGCATCACCAAATCCAACACCACCACGGCGGCATCGTTCTCCTCCAGAAAGCTCAACAGATGACGCCCGTCGGTCATCGTGACCACCGGAGAGACATCGGCGGTTTTCAGCAGAATGCGGGAGCTGAACAGCACAGTCTCCTCGTCATCGACCAGAACAATGGGCAGACTCTTTTTCTTGCCGGAATCGGTCATGAGGATTCTCCCCGCGAGGTATCGACATCGAGAGGCAGACGGACCGTCACGGTCGTGCCGCGATCCAGCGCGGAATCGAACGACAACGTGCCCGAATGGTTCTCGATGATGGTTTTGGTGATGGAAAGACCGAGCCCCATGCCACCGGACTCACTTTTGGTGGAAAAGAAAGGATCGGTCAACTTGCCCAGATGTTCCGCCGCAATGCCGCACCCCTGATCCCGAAACAACACCTGCAAATGGGTCTGTTCGGGCTCCGCATGGACCGAGATGTCCACCCGCTGACAACGGTTTTCCAGGGCGTGCAGGGCGTTTTGCAAAATGTTGATGAAGGCCTGTTCCAACTGTTGGGCATTGCCCCGCACCAGCAGCGGCACCGGAGGCGGCGTGAACAGACAGTGATCCGTGGCTTCGCGGATCTGATTTTGCAAAATCATGAGGGCCGACTGAATCGGATTCTGAATGTTGATCCGTTGAGTCAGAATGCCCTTGTCATGACGGGCCATATGCTTCAGACCGGCGATGATGGTCTGGATACGCTGAGAACTCATGCGGATGCCATCAAGCAGACGAGGCACCACCTCCATGGCCTCGTCGAACGGCATGCCGCCGAGATAAAAAGCTCCGCGACCTTCATGGGCATGGAGCAGAATCGGTCGGGCATCCTCCCAGAGTGCCTTGAGAATCGGCGCGTTGAACTGAATGGCATTGTTGGGATTGTTGATCTCATGGGCCACGCTCGCCGACAACACCCCAAGAGAAGCCAGACGGGCATTACGCAGATTCTGGGCCTGCAGGGTATGTTTTTCCGTGACATCCTGACAGACGGCCAACACCTCGGAAACCTTGCCGTCGTGAAAGATCGGGGCCAGTCGCGCCTCCCACCAGGCCGACTCCCCATCGGTGAAGGGAAACTCCACCGCCTGCCCGCTCTGAAACACCTCGGCGAGCCGTTCCCGCAAATCGGGCAGCCGGGTGGTGGGCAGAAACTCGTGGGGATGGTTGGGCCCCATACGATTGGAAAATTGCACGGTGCCATCCCGATCCAGCGTCATGATGCAGTCCGGAGAGTGGTGAAACAGAGTCAACAGTTTCTCTTCGGAAATCTGCATGGCCCGTTGCGCCCGACGCCGCTCCTCGGCCTCGCGAAACTTGAGAATTCCGAAAGCCAGATTGTTGGCCAGATTCTCCAACAATTGAATCTCTTCGATATCGAAAGCGTCGTTGGCTCCGCTGTAAATATTGAGAGTCCCCAAAGGCAACAGATCATCCACCGGCAGCGGCAGGGCCAACGACGCAACATACCCCCGCCGGGCCGCCTCCTGACGCCAGGGATCGAATCCGGGATCGGATTGAATATCCCGCGCCAGAATCGGTCTGCCGGTACGATAGGCGGTTCCGGTGGGTTCTCGCCCCTGGTCCGAGTCGTGCCAGGTGATCTCCAGATTGTCCAGATAGCCTGCGTCGAAGCCGTACTGGGCCGCCGGAACGATCCGGCCATCGGCACTGGCGAACCCCACCCAGGCCATGCGATACCCTCCCTGCTCGACGATCAGACGACAGATCCGTTTCAACAACTCCTCTTCCGAGGTGGCCTTGATCATCGTCTCGTTGCCCTGACTCAAGGTCAACAGGGTGCGATTGGCCCGCCGAATGGCCCGCTCCGCCTGCTTGCGAGGCCGGATATCCCGCGCGAAGTTGCAATGAATGATTTGACCTTCGATCTCCAGCAGGGTGGTCTGCACCTCCAGATGCAACAACACCCCGCGTTTGGTGCGGACCACCGTTTCCATGCAGCGTTTACGGGATTTCTCCAGATCGTCACGATGATCCTCCCATTGATCCTGATTCCACTCGGCATGGATATCGGCCACGCTCATGGTGAGCAACTCCTCGCGGGTATACTCCACCGCATTGCACATCGCCTCGTTGACATAGACGAAACGACCCGCCGGCTCGACCCAACAGATCATGTCCGCCGCCTGATCGACGCTGAACTGAGTCCGTTTCAGCAGGCCATCGGTCTCCTTGCTCACCTGCAGGGCGTTTTCGAACAGGGTCAACGCCTGATTGACCGATTGCACCAGCAGTCCCAACTCATCCTGACGATGCGCCTCGGAAATGGTGATGGGCTGTCGGGCCGGTTCGGCGGGATCCACCGAGGCCAACTGCCGCCCGAGCATCAAAATGGGACGGGTCAGCAGCCGATGAAACGTGAAAGTCAGAATCGCGGCCAGCAGAATCGCCTGAAGCAGACTCCCGAGCAGAGTGAAACCCGCCCGCAACAGAAAATCCCGGGCACGCGCCTGGGCATCCACGGCCAGGGTCAGCTCTCCCACCGCCTGACCGTCGAAGGTCAAAGGAACCGAGACGTGAAAATCCTCCTCCAACAGCCAGGTGCCCATCCAATAGGTGAACCCGCTTTTGGGTCGCCACCGCTGCTTGTTGTAAAACGGCAACCCCGAAGAGGTCCGCAAATAGGCTTGGTGAACCCCCTGACAATGAAACAATCCCGCCACCACCCGCTCGGCCTGCAACGAATCCTGATGATGGGTCGCCTGGGCCGCCGACTCCCGGATGATCTCCGACATCTGGGCAATATTGGCGCGGATCTGCTGCCGCTCCCGAACCAGGTCAAACGCCACCTGACCCAGGCCGAGCACCAGACCGACCATCACCCCCATGAACACCGCAATCCGAGCCTGACGATAGGAAAGACGCTGACGAATCGGCAACGATACCGGTGGCACGGCAATCTGTCGCGTCATGGGCGGCATCCTCTCTTCCACCCGTTCCGATACGGCATGAATCCATCGATTCCATTCCGAAAAAGCCTCCCGATCCCCTTCATGATCGCCATTTTTCCACCGTTCTCCCCTCTTAAAAAACATCCCCTCCGGACGGTCCAACCGCAAAAACCCTTTAATCCGCTCAGATTATCATGCATACTTATCCATTCTCAACGATCACCACACATCGCGCCCCGTCACCCAAAGACGGACGCGGGCTTTGCCAACACAATCGGACACCATGACCACCATGAATGCCGGGTTGTCTCCCCTCTTCAAACGCTTTCCATTCCTCGGGAAACTGAATGGTATTTTTGATCGCCTTGGCGGTAGGATCTTGGTTTATGTTGGAATAACTTTTATTATTGGATGGCTCGGTCTGTCGGGGCTGATCTCCCGCATTCACGAACATCTGATCATGAGCCAGAATGAACGCTCCGTCCAACTGGTGACCAAAAGCGTGGCCAGTGGTTTGCGGACCATCATGCTGGCCGGAGACGCGGAAATCGCCGTCGATTTCATCAACAATCTCGAACGCGTCTCCGGAGTGGTCGATTTTCGCATTCTGCGCGCCGACGGCAGCGAAGCCTTCCGCACCAACGATACCCTCCGCATCGTCAACAGCCGTCTCGGTGGCGATCGCTTCCCTCTGCGCAAGCAGGAACCCAAAATCCAGGTGCTGGAACCCGATTCCGAAGTGCTGCGCAAGGTGCTCTCCACCGGTCAGGAGCTGCCGCTCTACGAACGGGATGCCACCACCGGCGCGCCCCTGCTGACCTTCATCGCTCCGATCGCCTCTCAGGACGAGTGTCGCGCCTGTCATGGCCAAGGAGACCCGGTGCGTGGCGTGATCAAACTCACCATGTCCCTGGCCAAGGCCAGAGAAGAGGTGGAAAATGCCCGCTGGTGGATCTTCGGCTTCGGCACCCTGATCGCCGCGCTGGTGATGATGACCATCCATCTGGCGGTGCGCCGCTCGGCGGTGGCCCCGCTGGAACGCATGGCCAACATCCTCACCGAAAACGACTCCGACTCCAACAGCCTGAAACGCTATATCCCGGTGGAAGGATGTGCCGAATTCCGTCAAGTGGCCAACGCCTTCAACCAGATGACCGCCCAACTGAGCGCGGCCTGGGATGGCCTGAGCGGCGAACGGGACAAACTCACCACCATCGTGCTCGGCGCGCGCGAAGGGATCGTCGTCACCGATCGTCACGAGCATATCGCCCTGGTCAACCCGGCGGCGGAACGACTGCTCGGCAAATCCAGTCTCCAGATCCGCGAGGATGGCTTTGAACGATTGTTCAACGATCCGGAGCATATGAAGGCGCTCCGGGAGGATCAGGGACAGGATCTGCCTGGTCTGGCTTGGTACAACAATCGCATGCTGCAAATCCATGCCGCCACCATCCGTGATGCCAGTGGCCATCCCATCGGTTCGGCGGCCATGATCCGGGATGTCACCCGGGAAAAGGCCCTCGAAGATGAGTTGAGAAAACTCTCCAATACCGATGCCCTCACCGGTCTCTACAACCGCCGCAAATTCGATACCGCCCTGCTGGAAGAGTATGACCGCGCCAAACGCTATCGCCTGATTCTGGGGGTGCTGCTGTTCGATGTGGATCACTTCAAGCGATTCAACGATGAACATGGTCACGATCAGGGGGATCGTGTTCTCAAGGGGATCGCCGAGGTGATGCGCAGCCATTTCCGGTCGGTGGACTACCCGTGCCGCTATGGCGGCGAAGAGTTTTGCGTCATCATGCCGAGCACGGGATCCGCCGGAGTGGGCCGCTCCGCAGAGCGGTTGCGTCAGAGCGTGGAGCAGATGATCGTCGATGGATTGCGGGTCACGGTCAGCATTGGCGTCTCCATTTTTCCCGAATCCGGCCAGGAAGGGGCCGAATCGCTGCTCAAGGCGGCGGATCAGGCCCTCTATACCGCCAAACGAA